>JAICYE010000200.1 GCA_025934385.1 Acidimicrobiia bacterium
ACCGGCACCGCCCTCGGCGGGCCGTCGGCCAACCTGGCCAACCTGTTCCAGATCGTGAGCCCGGCCAAGCAGCCGGACGGGTCGGTGCAGGTGTTCGCGGTGTGGACCAACGCCCAGGCCGCGTTCGGCACCGACACGGATGTGACCCTCGGGGCGTTCACCGTCTCCGGGAACGCCCCCGACGTGGTCCCCCAGAACCCGGCTGACGTCAGCCCGACCTCGAACCCGGTCCAGGTCACCTTCCACCTCGGAGCCGCCGACGACTCCGCCACCGTGTCCAGCAGCTCCACCAGCACCACGGCGGCGAAGGCGACGTCGACCACGGCCAAGGCGGCCACGGCCAGCTCCACGACGACCACCCGACCGGCCGCGGCGGCGTCCACCACGAGCCGCCCGGCCACCACCACGACCGTCCGGGCGACCACGACGACGACGAAGTTCCTGGGCGGCCTGCTCGGGCAATGACGGCCCGGGCCGTCGGTGCCGGTGCCGGGCATCGCAGACCGGTCGCCCGGCATCGGGCGTCAGCCCGGCCGGAGGTCGCCCGTCCCGTTCGGGCCCTGGGGGGCCGGTGCCCCGACACGGCCGTCGCGCACGGTCACGATCCGGGTGGCCAGGCGCATGGCCAGGTCCACGTTCTGCTCCACCAGCACGACCGCCACCCCACCGGCGGCGAGGTCGACGAAGGCCTGCCCGCAGGCCGCGGCGGCGGCCGGGGCCAAGCCGGCGGACGGCTCGTCGAGCAGGACGACCCGCGGCCCGGTGGTCACCACCCGGCCGATGGCCCGCAGCTGCTGCTCGCCCCCCGAAAGGGCGGCGGCCGGCTCGTCGAGACGGGTGGCCAGCACCGGGAACCGGGCCAGCCACTCCTCCCGACGGGCCCGGGACGCGGGCCGGTCCGGCCTGCCGACGGCCAGATCCGGCGCGTCCAGGTTTTCCCGGACGGTCAGGGACGGGAACACCCGGCGGCTCTGGGGCAGCAGCCGCAGCCCGAGGGCGGCCAGCCTGGCCGCCGGCAGCCCGGTCACCTCCCGCCCGTCCAGCTCGACTCGCCCGCGGCGGGGCCGCAGGAGGCCGGCGACGGCCCACAGCAGGGTCGACTTGCCCGTCCCGTTGCCCCCGAGCACGGCGACGAGCTCACCGGCGGCCACGTCCAGGTTCGCGCCGCGCAGAACCGGCGTGCGGTCCCAGCCCGCGTCCAGCCCCCGCACGGCCAGCACGGGTGTCAGCGCCGCCTCACGCCGGGCGCAGGTGCGCAGCCAGGTCCGGGTGGGCGGCCACGTCGGCGAAGCTACCTCCGGCCACCACGGCGCCGGCCATCATCCCGAGGACCCGGTCGCTCAGCTTCTCGACCAGCCCGAGATCGTGCTCGACCAGCAGGATGCCCATGCCGCGAGCCCGGCTGGCGTCCATCACGCCGGCCAGCTCGGCGCGCTGGTCGGGGTCGACGCCGGCGCCGGGCTCGTCCAGGACCAGGTAGGCCGGGGCGGCGGCGAAGGCCCGGGCCAGCTCGACCCTCCGGCGCTGGCCGTGGGACAGCTCGGCCACCGCGGCGGTCGCCAGCGCGGCGAGGCCGACCGCCTCCAGGGACTCTTCGGCGGCCAGGCGGAGGGCCCGCTCCCGCCGACGGAAGCCGGGCGGCCGGATCCAGGCCCCAGCGAGCGACGGTCGTACGCCGCGCTGGGCTCCGACCAGGACGTTGTCGATCACCGACAGCCCCTCGAACAGCCGGATGCCCTGGAACGTCCGGATCACCCCGGCCGCGCCGAAGCGCCGGCTGGGCCGGCCGGTGAGGTCGACGCCGTCCACGCGCACCCGGCCCCGGCTGGGGGCGACGGCCCCCGTCGCCAGGTTCACCACCGTGGTCTTCCCACAGCCGTTGGGGCCGACCAGGCCGACCACCTCGCCCCTGCCCACCCGCAGCGACACCTCGCCGACGGCGCGGACGCCGTCGAAGTCCCGCCCCACGGACTCGAGGTCGAGGCTCACGACGGCGCTGCCGCCGGTCGCATCCGGGCCCGGAGGCCGGCGGTGGCCGACCGGGCCCGCGCCCGAACCGGCGCCAGCACCCCGAGGCGCAGGGCGACCACGACCAGGATGAGGCCCCCGGTGAGCCCTTCGGAAACGGCGCCGTGGGCGGCCAGGCGGTCGACCACCACGGTGTAGGTGACCGCGGCCACGACCGTCCGGCCGATGCGGGCCTCGCCGGCGACGAGGACGACGAGGATCACGGTCACGGTCTGGCTGAGCCCGAACGACACCGACGACACGAACCCGTTCTGGACGGCGTACAGCCCGCCGGCCACGCCGGCCATGGCCGCGCCGAGGGCGAAGGCGGCCAAGCGCAGCCGCCCGACCGCGACGCCGAGGGACGCGGCGGCCAGCTCGTCGTCGCGCAGCGCCAGCATGGACCGCCCGAGCGGCGAGGCCCGCAGGGCTACCACCGCGACGAGCACGACGAGGGCTAGCACGAGGGCGACGGCGTAAAGCCCGTGGTCGCCCAGCCGGGCGCCGAAGACCGACACGCAGGGCACGCCGGCCACGCCCTGGAAACCGCCGGTCAGGGCGGTCGTGTGCAGGTACAGCGACTGTAGGATCTCGCCGGCGCCGAGGGTGGCCAGGGCAAGGACGTCGCCCCGTACCCGCAGTCCGGGCAGGCCGACGATCGCGCCGAGGACGCCTGCGGCGAGCATGCCGGCGACCAGCGCGGGCCAGAACGACCAACCTTGGCTCACCATCAGCCGGGCGACGGTGTACGCCCCCGCGCCCTGCAGGGGGGCGTGGGCGACCGAGAGCTGACCGCTGAACCCGAACGTGACCTGGTAGCCGAGGGCGAGGATCACGGCGATGGCCGCGGTCGTGCCCAGGCCGTACCCCCGATGGCCGCCGACGAGCGCAGGGAGCGCCGCCATGGCCACGAACCCGACGCCACCGGCTGCCCGCCGGCCGCGCCGGCTACCGGTCGAGGGGGACCTCCTTGATCGTCGTCGGCCCGGTCTGCTCGTAGGCGGTCGTCACCACGGGCTTGCCGTCCTTCACCTTGAAGATGTAGAGCCGGCCGCCGATGCGCGAGCCGTCGGCCGCGAACTTGAGCGGCCCCACGCCGGTGTCGGCGATCGAGATGCCGTGCAGGTGATCGACCAGGGTCGAGCGGGTGTTGGCCCCGTCGGCCAGGGCCGCGGCCACCGCCTGCACGCCCTCGTAGGCGAAGACGGCCGGGTCGGGTATGACCGTCTCCTTGGTCGCCGCCGTGTAGGCGCCGCGCAGGGCCTTGGCCGCCGGCGTGTTCCGAGCGGCGTCCGTCGGGCTGTTGCCGACCACCCCGTCGGCCAGGGGCCCGGCGTCGGTGAGGAAGGTCGCGCTGTTGGTGATGCCGCCCGGGTCGTACGCAGGGACCCTGAGCCCGAGCGCGTCGGCCTGCTTGAGGATGAGGGCGTCCGAGTCGGCTAGCCCGACCATGATCATCGAGTCGGGCCCGGCGGCCTTGACCTTGGCCAGCTGGGTGCCGAACTGGGTGTCGCTGAACGAGAACGACTCGTTGTCGACCACGGCCACGTTCTTGTCCTTCAGCCGCTGGACGGCAAGGCCGGCGATGCCGTCGCCGTAGGTCCCCGACAGGTGGATGATGGCCGGCTTCTTGAACCCCGCCTTCACCAGTTCGTCCATGACCGAGTCGGCGTAGGCGGGGAAGGTGGGGGGCACCACGAACACGCTCTTGGCCGCGGTGGCGGCGGTGAGGATCTTCTCGGAGGACGCGAAGGCGGTGAGGTACGGGAAGTCGGCCTGGCTGGCGACCGGCGCGGCGGCGATGGACGCGTCGGACAGAGCCGAGCCGACGAAGGCCATGACCGAGCTGTCGTCGACCATGGTGCGGACGTTGGCCGCGGCCCTGGCCGGGTCGTCGGCGTCGTCGAACTCCTTCAGTGCCAGGGTCGACCCCTTCAGCGGCCCGGCCTTGATCCCTCCGGCGGCGTTGACCTGGTCGACGGCCAGCTTGGCGCCGGCGCGGATCTGGTTGCCCGTGGGGGCCTCGCTGCCCGAGAACGGCCCGCCCAGGGCGATGGTGACAGGCTTGCTCGCGCCCGCGGTAGCGCCGGCGCCGGCCGTGGTCGTCGACGACGACGAGGTCTTGCTGCTGCCGCAGGCCGCGGCGGCGACGATGAGCAGGGCCAGCACCGGCGTGGCGGGATGGCGTTTCGGCATTGGGGCTCCTGGTGCTCGATGGGAACGGGTCAGATCCGGCGCAGCCGGTGGCGGGAGAGGACGCCCTCAGGCGCGGCCAGCAGGACGGCGATGAGCAGGGCGAAGGTCACCGCGTCCTTGAACGTGCTCGACACGTAGGCCGAGAAGAAGCTCTCGACCGCGCCGAGGGCGAGGCCGCCGAGGACGGCCCCCCGGAACCATCCGACGCCGCCGAGGATCACGGCTACGAACCCCTTGAGGGTGGCCTGCCAGCCGAGGGACACGAACACCAGGCCGAAGAAGGACGAGAACAGGGCCCCGGCCAGGCCGCCGACCGCGCCGGCGACGGCGTAGGACACGGCCAGGGTGCGGGTCACGGGAAGGCCGGTGGCGGCGGCCAGCACCGGGTCGTCGGCCACGGCCCGGAGCCGCCGCCCGGTCGACGTCCGCCGGAGGGCGACGGCCAGCACGGCCGGCACGATGAGGGCGGAAGCCAGCAGCCACCAGCCGGCAGCCGGCAGCCGGTAGTCCCCGAAGAGGTGAGCCCGGCCGCCGGCGAAGAGGGCGGGAAAGGGGGCGCTGCCGCGGGGGTTCAGCCGGTCGGCGACGTTGCGGACGATCAAAGCCACGCCCAGTGAGGGGAGAAAGGCCAGGCCGGCGCGGCCCGACCGGCCACGGGTCGCCACCGGCCGGTAGATGACCAGAAAGGCGACGGCCCCGATGGCCGCGCCCACCGCGACGTCGGTGAGCACGGCCGCGGTCCGCAGGCCCGAGACGTGGCTCGTCCCGAGAGCGACGTAGGTGGCCAGCATGAGCGAATCGCCGTGGGCCAGGTTGAGGTCGCCGGACGTCCGCAGCACCATCCCGATGCCCGTGGCGAAGAGCGCGTAGAGCAGGCCGAGGGTCAGGCTCGTGACGCAGACGGTGAGGAAGAGCTCCATCGGGGGCCGAACCGTATCTCAACGCGCGTCGAAACAAGCAGCCGCCGGGATCTGCGGTCGGCACCGCGCTCCATCGCCGGGGCGTGAGGGCCGCCGGCGACCGGGCCGCCGGGAGGCCGTCGCCGGATCCCCTCGACCGGCACCGTAGGATGAGCGGCCATGGTCAGTG
>JAICYE010000416.1 GCA_025934385.1 Acidimicrobiia bacterium
GAGCGGCGCCGGGCGGGCAGCCTCCCCACCCGGCTGACGGCCATCGCCGCCCAGCGGGTGGCGGCGACGGTGTTGGTGGTGGCCGGCGTCGCCGTACGGCTCATGCGCGACGACCTCGGTGCCTCGTTGGACCGGCGGCTCGACTCCGCCGCCGCCTCGTTCCGGGGCGGGCCGGCCGCCCGGGTCACCGACCCCACCCAGCTGGCGGCGGAGGCCCGCAGCTGGCTGGCGGTGCAGGCCCACGGCCCCGACGAGGTGATCGCCGTGCGGACGGCGGCCGGCGACGTCCTCTCGACCAGCGGCGGCGTCGACCTCGGCGCCGTCGACCGGCGCGACGACCTGCTGGCCGCCACGGGCGCCAGGTGGTGGACGGTGGCCGGCCCCGACGGCGCCGGACGGCTCAGGGCCTTGACCGTCCCGCTCGTGCTCGACGGCCGGCCGATCGGCACGCTGCTGGTGGCGGCCACCACCGCCGCCGTCGACCGGACCGTCGACCACCTGCTGTCGGCGGTGGCCTGGGCCAGCGGGCTCGGCCTGGCCTTCGCCATTGCGCTGGCCTTCCTCTCGGTCCGGCGGACGCTGCGGCCGCTGTCCCGCATGGCGGCCGAGATCGACGGCATCCAACCCCGGGGCGAGCTGCCCTCGCACCTGGCCGCCGCCGTCGACGCCCCCGGCGACGAGGTCGGCCGGGTGGCCGACGCCTTCGACAGCCTCCTCGTCCGCATCGACGAGGCCATCGCCTCGCAGCGCCGCTTCATCTCCGACGCCTCCCACGAGCTGCGGACCCCGCTGACCGTGGCCCGGGGCCACCTCGAGCTCGTCGGCCGGCTCGACGACCCCGAGGCCGACCGGTCCGTCGGCCTGGCGCTCCAGGAGCTCGAGCGGATCGGTACGACGGTGGAGGAGCTGCTACTGCTGGCCCGGCTGGACGAGGGGCTGCCGCTGGCCCGGGAGCCGGTGGAGGTCGAGCTGCTGCTGCGAGAGGCGGCGCTGCGGGGGATGCTGCTGGGGCAGGGGGAGATCTCGGTCGACGCCCCCGAGGGGCTCACGGTTGTGGCCGACCCCGATCGGCTGCTGCAGGTGGTGTCGAACCTCGTCGGCAACGCCCTGCGCCACGGCGGCGAGGGCGTCACGATCACGCTGGCCGCCCGCCGGGCTCCGGGCGGGGCGGCCGGCACCGTCGTCATCGACGTCGCCGACAGCGGGCCGGGGATCCCCGCCGCCGACCTGGCCCACCTCTTCGACCGCTTCTACCGCGGCTCGGCCGCCCGGCGGGGGGTTCCGGGCGGCGCGGGCCTCGGCCTGGCCATCGTGGCCTCGCTGGTGGAGGCCATGGGCGGGGCGGTGTCGGTGGAGTCGGAGGTCGGCCGGGGCACGACGTTCTCGATCATGCTCCCGGGTGGCGTGCTCCCGGCCGGCCCGTCCGCCTTACCGGTAGACGCGGCGGGTAACGCTGCGGCGGACAGGCGCCTCGTCGTCGATCACGACGTCCCGGCGGCCGACCATGACGTCGTCGTCGACCCGGCGGATCGGCCGCGGGCTCCAGCTGTCCCACAGGACGAGTGAGAACAGCATCCCGAGCAGCCCGATCACCATCAGGATCACGCCGATGGTGTTGAGGTCGACCCCTCGCACCGCGGTGTCGACGGCGAAGGTCAGGATGGCGCCGACGGCGAGGAAGAAGAGACTGAGACCGGTAGCCATGATGGCCTCCTTCGTTCGGTGGACGATCGTTGTGCTGCCTTGTTCCTGCCCGGCGGGGTGAAGGGGCCGTGAGCCGCAGGTGAAGATTCCTTCATCGGGCGAATCTCCCGCTGAGCCTTGACCGCCGGCGGCCGCTACGCCGAGCTCCACCGCACCCAGTTCGAGGACGACACCCCCGCCGAATGCGTCGCCTAGCATCGAGGCCTGAGTGCGGGAGGGCATTGGTGATGGACGTAGGGGCGATGCTGCGGGAGTTCTGCGAGGCGGTGGAAGGCAAAGACGGCGCGGCATTGGCCGCGCTGTTCACGGAGGACGGCGTCTATCACGACCTCTTCTACGGTGCCTTCACGGGCCGGGCGCGGGTCGCCGAGCTCGTCGACCACTGGTTCTACGAGACGGCAACCGATTTCCGCTGGGACATGCACAATCCGGTGTTCGACGGGCGGACGCTCTATGCCCGCTACACCTTCAGCTACCGCTCGCTGCTCCCCGAGGCCAACGGCAAGCGGGCGATGTTCGAGGGCGTGGCGATCATGCAGATCACGGACGGGCTGATCGCCGAGTACCGCGAGGTCGCCAATCCCGGCCCGGCCTTCGTCGACATGAACTTCGCCCCCGGGCGCATCGCCACCATCCTGGCCCGTGAAGGCACCGCGCTGAAGGCGCTCCCCGAGATGGCCCGGCATCTGGCCTGAGAGGGGTCTCGCTCCGGTGGGACGACCTGACCCGGGCGGACCTCGACGCGGTGCGTTGACACCCTCGACTTCGCCATCCCCGCCACGTTCGGTCCGACGGTGAAGCTGGTCACGAGCCGGGTCGGGTACCGGCTCCCGCCGCCGTTGTTGCTCCTCCCCCGCACCTGACCTCTATCGTCAGACCGCTTCTGCCGTCCTCTTGATCGCCGAGAGGGTCGCGGCCATGCCGTCGCGGGCCAACTCCTGGCGGTTGGCGATCTGCACCGGGGCGTCGTCCCCGAAGCGTTCCCGGAGCACGGCGAAGGCCCGCGGGGGGAACTCCCAGGACTCGGTGATCTCGGTGCCCTCCTCGACCGCGGTGAAGCTGTAGCCCCAGCGGGTGCCCGTGGCCTCGACGACGAAGGCGAACTCCCGGCCCCGGTCGGCGACCACGACCTCGGAGCGTGTCTCCCAGGTCCGTTCGGGCAGCTCGTTACGGCCGGTGAACCTGGCGCCGACGCGCGCCGCGTCGCCGTCGTCCCACCAGCAGGCCTTGCAGAC
>JAICYE010000329.1 GCA_025934385.1 Acidimicrobiia bacterium
AGGGCGTCGTCGGTGTCGGCCGCCGGGGCCGAGGGGGGCCGGGAGATCTCGCCCGGCGTACGGCTGAAGCGGGGCGCCGGCGCCGGCTGGGTGACGCCGGCGACTTCGACGAACGTCTGGCGGGCCACGTTGTGGGGATGCTGCGACGCCTCCTCCAGGGTGAGGACCGGCGCGAAGCAGACGTCGGTCCCCTCCATGAGCTCGCACCACTCGGCCCGGGTCTTCTGCTTGAACAGCGCCGCCATGCGGTCCTTCAGCGCCGGCCACTGCGACCGGTCCATCTGGGCCGGCAGGTCCTCACCGTCCAGGCCCGTGATCCGGAGCAACTCGGTGTAGAACTGCGGTTCGATCGACCCGACGGAGACGTACTGTCCGTCGGCGGTCTCGTAGGCGTCGTAGAAGTGCGCCCCGCCGTCGATGATGTTGCGGCCCCGCTCGACGTCCCACAGCCCGATGGCGTGCATGCCGTGGATCATGGCCATGAGCGTGGCGCTGCCGTCGACCATGGCGGCGTCGACCACCTGGCCCTGCCCCGAGGACTTCGCCTCTAGCAGGGCGCAGACGACGCCGAAGGCCATGAGCATGCCGCCGCCGCCGAAGTCGCCGACCATGTTGATTGGCGGGACGGGCGCCTGGCCCGGCCGACCGAAGTGGGCCAGCGCCCCGGCCAGGGCGCTGTAGTTGATGTCGTGGCCGGCCGTCGAGGCGTAGGGGCCGTCCTGGCCCCAGCCGGTCATCCGGCCATAGACGAGGCGGGGGTTGCGGGCGAGGCAGGCTTCGGGCCCGATGCCGAGCCGCTCGGCGACACCGGGGCGGAAGCCTTCGATGAGGGCGTCGGCTCCCTCGATGAGGCGCAGCGTCAACTCGACCGCGTCCGGGTGTTTCAGGTCGATGCCCACCGAGCGCCGGCCCCGGTTGAGGACGTTGGCCGGGACGGCGTCGACGCCCCGGGCGCCGGTCGGCCGCTCGAGGCGGATCACGTCGGCCCCCATGTCGGCCAGCATCATGCAGGCGAACGGGCCGGGGCCGATCCCGGCGATCTCGACGATGCGGTATCCCTTGAGCGGTCCCATGGGCCGAAGGGTACCGTTCGCTCTCGTGCGGATCGCCACTTGGAACGTCAACTCCCTCAAGGCCCGGCTGCCCCACGTGGAGCAGTGGCTGGAGTACGCCCGGCCCGACGTCCTGTGCATGCAGGAGACGAAGCTGGCCGACGACGCCTTTCCGGTGATGCCGTTCCAGGCGTTGGGCTACGAGGTCGCCTTTCACGGCGAAGGCCGGTGGAACGGCGTGGCCATCGCCTCCCGGGTCGGCCTCGACGACGTTGTGGCCGGCTTCCAGGAAGGGCCGGAGGAGGTCCCGGTCGAGGCCCGGCTGATGTCGGCCACCTGCGGGGGCGTGCGGGTGGCGAGCCTCTACGTCCCCAACGGGCGGGAGGTGGGCAGCGAGCACTACGAGCGGAAGCTGGAGTGGCTGGCCGGCGTGGCCGACTGGCTGGGCGCCCGGCACACGCCGTCGGACCGGCTGGTCCTGTGCGGCGACTTCAACATCGCCCCGACCGACCGCGACGTCTACGACCCGGCCAAGTTCGTCGGCGCCACGCACGTGAGCGAACCGGAGCGCGCCGCCCTCGGCGTGCTGCTGGACTGGGGGCTGGTCGATGCCTTCCGGCTCCTCTACCGCGACGAGCGGCTGTTCACCTGGTGGGACTACCGGGCCGGCGACTTCCACTCCGGCCGGGGTATGCGGATCGACCTCATGCTGCTCACCGAGCCGCTGGCCAAGCAGGTGACATGGGGGATCGTCGACCGCAACGCCCGCAAGGGCAAGCAGGGGGTGCCGTCGGACCATGCTCCCCTGCTGCTCGACGTCGAGGGGTGATGTTCACACCCCGCCCCACACCTCGGTCGCCGTCTCGACGATGAGGCGGAGCTTGGCCACCTCCTGCTCGAACGTCAGGTCGTTGCCTTCCAGCGTGGAGGCGAAGCCGCACCGTGGCGAGAGTCAGGGCCGGCGGCCGGAGCAGGCTCCCGACGTGGTCGGCCCGGAACGGCGGCGTCTCCAGCGCGACCATCAGGGGATGAGCGTACCGTCCTCCCTGCGGCGGCTGGCCACGACGGCGCCGGTGGCCCGGCTGGCGACCATCGACGGCGACGGCCGGCCGCACCTGGTGCCGTGCTGCTTCGCCCTCGACGGCGACGTCGCCTACTCGGTCGTCGACCACAAGCCCAAGCGGACGACCGCCCTGCGCCGGCTCGACAACATCGCCGCCAACCCTGAGGTCGCGGTACTAGCCGACCGCTACGCCGATGACTGGACGCAACTGTGGTGGGTCCGCCTCGACGGGACGGCCCGGGTGGTGACCGACGGCCCGGAGCACGAGCGGGCGATCGCGCTGTTGACGGCCAAGTACCCGCAGTATCGCGCCACTCCCCCGTCCGGCGCCGTGGTGGCCATCGACGTCGTAACCTTCCGGTCGTGGGCGGCCGCCCCCGACGGACGGACGCCCCCCCGCACCGCGGTGTGCCCGACCTCCAGCCGTTCTCTGGTCACGAACCGGCCACATGCGCAGGTCCGTGACCAGAGAACCTCCGAACCAGCCGTGCGGCATCGTTACGTCGAGCGCGTCGGTCGGCCGTGCGGCGGCGGGCAGCGGCGAAGGCGGTGCGGAAGCGGGCGGTGATCTCGGCCTGGACGGCCTTGGGGGCGTAGGACCGCCGGCCGTAGATCCGGTCGTAGCGTTCCAGGAGATCGGGCCGGGCGTCGGCCAGCCAGCCGAGGTAGTGCTCCTTCACGCCAGGGCGGAGGTGCAACACGATCGGCGAGGCCGACTCCACGCCGGCGTCGACGAGGGCCCGGGCCAGCGCCTCGAGCTGGGCGGGGCTGTCGGAGATGCCCGGCAGGATCGGCGCCGCCAGCACCCCGGTGGGGACGCCGGCCTCCCGCAGCCGGGCCAGCGCCTCGAGCCTCCGGCGGGGGTGGGGCGTGCCGGGCTCGCTCAGTTTCCAGATCTCGTCGTCGACGGTGCCGACCGAGAACGCCGTCTGCACCCTGGTGCGGCGGGCGGCTTCGGCCAGGACGTCGAGATCCCGCAGGATCAGCGTCGACTTCGTCAGGATCGAGAACGGGTTGCGCACCTCGCCCAGCACCTCGACGATCCCCCGGGTGAGCCGGTACTTCCCCTCGCTGCGCTGATACGGGTCGGTATTGGTTCCCACAGATGTGACAGGACACCATCGGGCGACGTTCCGGGACCTTCTTTATAAACGGCATCACGGGTGCACTATCTGACTTCGGGTCGAGCGCCGGGCTCAGCGGTCAGTGCATCGGAGAGCAGGATCGCCGAATCCCGGGCGGTTCGCTGCCTCGACGCCCGCATGTAGTCCCGGCATTTCAGCGCTGATCGGTAGCCGCCCCGGAGATGTGGAGCGGTTAACCCGATAGGTTCGCGCTAACCGCTGCACATCTCGATAGATGCCGATGTAGGACGGATCTGGCGGCCCCGCCACCGCCGGGCCGGTAGCGCAGAACGACGGATCCAGGAGCGGGTCGAGCGTGTCAGCCAGCCAGGGTCTCTGGGCCATGTTGGTTCCCATGGCGATGAGGTTCCCGGCCCACCGCTTGGCCGCCACTTCGGCCCGGACCCGCTCGACGGCGTTGACCTTCACCACGATGCGCCGGTCGAAGTCGGCGCCGGTGTTCAGGTTCAGATACTCGTGCGTCGGCCGAGCAAAACAG
>JAICYE010000146.1 GCA_025934385.1 Acidimicrobiia bacterium
GCGAAGAGCGCCTCGAGGTCGGCGTCGCCGTCGAGGGCGGCGCCGAGCACGTTCACGCCTTCAACCACGAAGGCGCCTTCCGAGCGCCGGGCGGAGCGCTGGGCCAGGAGGCGGCGGATCCGCCGCACCCGGGCATCGCGCACCCCGAGACCGGCCCTGCCGGCGCCAGCGCTCCGGCCGGTGCCGCTGGTGATGCTCACGGCGGGTCAGGGGCGCCGCTGGCAAGGACGCACGACGTGGCGTAGGGGGTACGACGGCGAGGAGGAGGACGCAGCCAGCGGCGTCCCTGGCCGGCGTGAGCGCGCCGAGCGGTGCCGGTCGGTGCGCTAGGCAGCGAGCGCCTCCCGGGCGGCGGCCACGAGCGTGCCGAAGGTGTCGGGATCGGTGACGGCGAGGTCGGCCAGCACCTTGCGGTCGAGGTCGATCTGCGCCGCCCGCAGACCGGCCATGAACCGCGAGTAGGGCATGTCGTGCAGGCGGCAGGCGGCGTTGATCCGCACGATCCACAGCCGGCGGAACTGGCCTTTGCGTACCCGGCGGTCGCGGAAGGCGTAGACGCCGGAGTGCATGACCTGCTCGTTGGCCGACTTGAAGCTGCGGCTACGGCTGCCGCTGTAGCCCTTGGCCGCCTCGAGGACGGCGCGGCGGTGTTTCTTGCCGTGGACGGAGCGCTTGACCCGGGCCATGACACCCTCTCCTTACCGGCGGCCGAGGAGCCGCTCGACGTGCTTGCGGTCGCCGCCGGTCACCTCGGAGCCCCGGCCGAGGCGGCGCGTCCGCTTGCTCGGCTTCTTCTCCAGCAGGTGGGCGCGGAAGGCCTTGCGGCGGCGGATCTTGCCGGATCCGGTCACCTGGAAGCGCTTGGCCGCGCCCCGGTGGGTCTTCATCTTGGGCATCGGGTTTCTCCTGCGGGGGCTGGAAGAAGAAGGTTACGACGTCGGTGCGGCCGGAACCGACTCGACGGCCTGAGCGGGAGCCGGAGCCGCCGCCGCGGCGGCGTCGGCCGGCGGGGGTGCCTCGGCAGGACGGGTGGGACGGGGCTTGGACGACGACCCGGGCTTCGGCTCCTGTTTCTTCACCGGCGCCAGGACCATCAGCATGTTGCGACCGTCGACCCGGGGGGCTGCCTCGACGTGACCCACGTCCTTCACCTGCTCGGCGATCCGGTCGAGGATCTTCTTGCCCAACTCCGGGTGGGCCATCTCCCGGCCCCGGAACATGATCGTGATCTTGACCTTCGAGCCCTCGTTCAGGAACCGCTCCACATGCTTCGTCTTCGTGGAGTAGTCGTGCTCGTCGATCTTGGGACGGAACTTCATCTCCTTGATCACGACGTTGCTGGTCTTGCGCCGTGACTCCTTCCGCCGCACGTCCTGCTCGTACTTGTACTTCCCGAAGTCCATGATCTTGCAGACGGGCGGGTTGGCGTTCGGCGCGACCTCCACCAGGTCGAGGTCGTGTTCACGAGCGATGTGGAGGGCTTCGGGGAGCGGTTTGACTCCGATCTGCTCCCCGTCGGCTCCGACCAGGCGTACTTCTCGGGCCCTGATCCGCTCGTTGATCCTGGCATCGGTTGTGGAAATCGGCGCATCACCCTTTCGGTTGGGGGGTCTGGCTCCCGGACGCGGAAACGGCGCACGGAGGTGCGCCGTTCGTCACCGCCCGGTACAGGCTCTCCGTTCACCCCGACGCACCTCGCTCGGTGGCCGGGTGGGGAGTCGCGAACAGCTGCTCGACTCCCGTCTTCCCTGTAAGTTGTCGATCCGAGGATAACAGCATGAGCACGATCTGGACACCGAGCGGGGAGTACGTACCCCGGCAGGAACCGCCCGAACGCCCGCCCGAGGCGCCTCCGGCGGGGCCGCCTCCGGTCGGCGCGCCGGGAGCCGGGGGGCGGGAGCCCACCGCCGAGGACATCCAGGCGGCGCTGGCCGCCGCCCGGACCACGCTCCACACCCCGGTGATCGACCACGTCGGCGCCCACGCCATGGCCCTCTTCGAGCTGGCCGCCCTGCACATCGAGCGGGAGGCGGCCACGGGCGGCGAGGAGAAGCCCGACCTGGCCGAGGCCTCCCTGGCCATCGACGCGATGGCCGCCCTCGTCGAGGGCCTCGGCGACCGCCTCAACCCCTACCGGGGCCAGCTGGAGGACGCCCTCAACCAGCTCCGGATGGCCTTCGTCCAGCTCAGCTGACCGGGCGTCAGCCCGTCCGGCGGATGTCGACCGCCTCCCAGCGGCCGAGGGGGCCGGGGGCGACGGTGAACTCGACGGCGACGCCGAGGGGGATCTCCCGGGTGCCGTCGGCGATCTTGGTGCAGTGGAAGGGGTAGATCCGGTCGTCGGCGCTCCGGACCTCACCGAGGCCGCGGCGGGAATCGAAGGCCGCCACGGTCCCTGCCAGCCGACGCTGTATCAATGGACGATCTTGGCGATCGGGAGCTCGATGATGTCGGTGGCGCCGTGGTCCTTCAGGGCGGGAATCAGCGTGTTGATGTCGGTCTTGGCGACCACGGTCTCGACGGCGTAAGCCTCGTCGCCGAAGAGCTTCGACACCGTCGGGGACTTGAGGGCGGGGAGGATGGCGATCACGCCGTCGAGCTTCTCGGCCGGGACGTTGAGCTTGACCAGCACCCGGCCCCGGGCCTCGAGCGTGCCGAGCAGCAGCGTCGAGATCTGTTCCATGGCGTGGCGCTTCTCCGGGTCGGCGTAGGCCTCCTGGTTGGCCACCAGCTCGGTGTAGGAGACGAGGATCGTGTCGATGATCTTCATGCCGGCCGCCCGCAGCGAGCTGCCCGTCTCGGTCAGCTCGACGATGGCGTCGACGATGTCCGGCACCTTGGCTTCGGTGGCGCCGTAGGACAGCTGGATGTCGACCTCGAGGTGCTTCGACTCGAAGAAGCGCCGGGTCAGCTCGGGGAACTCGGTCGACACCCGGGTTCCGGCCTTGAGATCCTCCACCGACTCCGCCGCCGACGACCCGGGCACCGCCACCACGATGTTGACGGGCCGGGCGGTGGCCTTGGAGTAGTGGAGCTGGGTCAGCGTGACGACGTCGGAGCCGGTCTCCTCGATCCAGTCCCGCCCGGTGATGCCGAGGTCGAAGTAGCCCCGGGCGACATAGCGGGGAATCTCCTGCGGCCGGAGGATCCGCACCTCGCTGATGCGGGGGTCGGTGATCGAGGCCCGGTAGTCGCGCTCCGACGAGCGGTTGACGGCGAGGTCGGCGTCCTCGAAGAGGGCGAGGGTGGCCCGCTCCAGCGAGCCCTTGGGCAGGGCGATCCGCAGCATCGGCTACTGGCCCTGGCCCTTGGGGAGCTGGCGGAGGAGGTCGGCCATCTCGACGGCGGCCATGGCGGAGTCGAACCCCTTGTTGCCGGCCTTCGTGCCGGAGCGCTCGATGGCCTGCTCGATGGTCTCGGTCGTGAGGACGCCGAAGATCACCGGCACTCCGCTGTCGAGCGCCGCCCGGGCCACCCCGGCCGCCGCCTGGCCGGCGACGTAGTCGAAGTGGGCGGTGGCGCCCCGGATCACCGCCCCGAGGCAGACGACGGCGTCGTACTCTCCCGAGGCGGCCAGCCGCTTGGCGGCCAGCGGCAGCTCGAAGGCACCCGGCACCCAGGCGACGGTGATCGAGTCGTCGTCGAGGCCGTGGCGCCGCAGCGCGGAGAGCGCGCCGTCGAGCAGCGACTTCGTGATCGTCTCGTTGAACCGGCTGGCCAGCAGGGCGATGCGCAGCCCCCTGGCGTCGAGACGGCCTTCGTAGGTCGGCATGGGCGACGATCCTCCGGCTCGGGGGCTCTCAGCTCTCGGGGCCGTCGACGGCCAGCTCGGCCAGCTCGTCGGCGTCGGTATCGAACACGAGATGGTGCCCCAGTTTGGCGGCCTTCGCCTTGAGGTAGGCGATGTTCTCCACGTTGGGGACCGACTGCAGCGGCACCCGTTCGACGATCTCGAGGTTGTAGCCGGCGAGACCGCCGTACTTGGCCGGGTTGTTGGTCATCAGCCGCATGGTCGTGATGCCGAGGTCGACGAGGATCTGGGCGCCGATGCCGTACTCCCGGGAATCGGCGGCGAAGCCGAGCTCCAGGTTGGCCTCGACGGTGTCGCGGCCCTGCTCCTGCAGCTGGTAGGCCCGCAGCTTGTGCCCGATGCCGATCCCCCGGCCCTCGTGGCCCCGGAGGTAGACGATGGCGCCGGCGCCCTCCTCGGCGATGCGCTGCATGGCCAGCTGGAGCTGGGTGCCGCAGTCGCAGCGCTTCGAGGCGAACACGTCGCCGGTGAGGCATTCGGAGTGCACCCGGACGAGGACGTTGTCGGCGCCGGCCACCTCGCCCCGGACGAGGGCGATGTGCTCGGTGCCGTCGATCATCGACTGGTAGGCGAAGGCGGTGAAGTCGCCGAACGGCGTGGGGATGCGGGCCTCCGAGACCCGCCGCACCAGCTTCTCCCGCTGGCGGCGGTAGCGGACGAGGTCGGCGATCGAGATCATCACCAGACCGTGCTCCCCGGCGAACTTCTCCAGCTCGGGCAGGCGGGCCATGGTGCCCGAGGCGTCGTCGTTGACGATCTCGCACAGGACGGCGGCGGGGTACAGACCGGCCAGGCGGGCCAGGTCGACGCCGGCCTCGGTGTGGCCGGCCCGCTTGAGCACGCCGCCCTCCCGGTAGCGCAGCGGGAAGATGTGGCCCGGCCGGTTGAAGTCGTCGGGCCCGGTGTTGCGGTCGATCAGGGCCCGGATGGTGGCGGCCCGGTCGGCCGCCGAGATGCCGGTGGTCGTGCCGACCTTGGCGTCGACCGACACGGTGAAGGCGGTGCGCTGCGACTCGGTGTTGTCGGCCACCATCAGCGGAATGCGCAGCTCGTCGAGGCGGGTACCGACGACCGGCAGGCAGATCACCCCGCTGGTGTGGCGGACCATGAAGGCGATGCCCTCGGGGGCGATCTTCTCGGCGGCGATGATCAGGTCGCCCTCGTTCTCCCGGTCGGCGTCGTCGACGACGACGACGAACTCCCCCCGGGCGATGGCGGCGACCGCCTCGTCGATCGGCGCGAACGGCATGTTGGCTCAGCCCTCTCTCGACATCAGACGCTCGACATACTTGGCCACGAGGTCGACCTCGAGGTTCACCGGGTCGCCGGGGCCCTTGATCCCGAGAGTCGTGACGGTAGCGGTGTGGGGGATCAGGGCGAACTCGAAGGTCTTGTCGCCGACGCCGGCCACCGTGAGGCTGACGCCGTCGACGGCGATCGAACCCTTCTCGACCACGTAGCGGAGGACGGCGTCGTCGGCGGCGACGGCGACACGGGTCGACCCGTCGGCCAGCGGCTCCCGGTCGGCGATCTCCCCCACGCCGTCGACGTGGCCGGAGACGATGTGGCCGCCGAGGCGGTCGGCCAGGCGGACGGGCCGTTCGAGGTTCACCCGGTCGCCGGCGGCCAGGGCGCCGAGGGAGGTGCGGCGCAGCGTCTCCTCCACGGCGTCGGCCGCCCACCAGCCGCCGCCGAGTTCGACGACCGTCAGGCAGCAGCCGTTGACGGCGATGGAGGCGCCGAGGCCGGCGTCCTCGAGGACGGTCCCGGCTTCGATCTCGAGGCGCGCCCCGGTGGCATTGGGCACGACCGCCCGGACGGTGCCGAGTTCCTCGACGAGGCCCGTGAACACACTGTCAGTTTCCTGGTTGAACGGGCTCCCAGTCGAGGCGGGCGTCGTCGCCGAGCTGGCGGACGGCGATGAGCCGCCAGCGCGACGCCTCGTCGAGGGTGAACGGGCCGGGCCCGCGGAAGAGCGGCGCGCCCTCGTCGCCGAGCACGACGCCGCCGGTGTAGACGACGATGCGGTCGGCCAGGCCGGCGCCGAGCAGGGCGCCGTGCACGGTCGCACCCCCCTCCACCATGGCCTGGAGGATCCCTCGCCGGCCGAGCACGCCAAGGGCGGCGCGCAGGTCGACGCCGCCGGCCGACGTCAGCACCGCCCGTCGCCCGGCCGTGGCGACCACATCAAAATAGGCGCCCGCGTCCGTCCACTCGCTCCACGTCTCCGGGTCGGCGTCCGCCGTCGGGATCACCAGCGTCGGGGCCAGGGTCGTGTCGAAGAGCGGGCCGACGGGCGGAACGCGGCCGCCGGCGTCGAGCAGGACC
>JAICYE010000281.1 GCA_025934385.1 Acidimicrobiia bacterium
AGGCCACCGGCGCCGAGCTGTCCAAGGCGGTCGCCGGGCTCAACCACCAGATCCCGGTGGGCGAGGGGCGGACCTGGGCCGGCACCATCGGCATGACGACCCGGGTGCTGTTCCTGCTGGCCACCGAGCAGCGGATCGTGCGGGGCCGGCCGAGGGGCACGTGGACCTCCAGCCAGTACCGGTGGTCGCCGATCGAGGAGTGGCTGCCGGGCGGCGTGCCGAGGCTGGCCGCCGAGGCCGCCCGGGCCGAGCTCGCCCGGCGCTACCTCGCCTCCTTCGGCCCGGCCACGACCGCCGACCTCAAGTGGTGGACGGGCTGGACCTCCGGCCGGACGACCGCCGCGCTGCAGGCCGTCGGTGCGGTGGAGGTGGCGCTGTCCGACGACGGCGGAGCCTCGGCCTGGGTGCTGCCCGACGACGTGGCGCCGGTCAGACCGTCACCGCCGTGGGTGGCGTTCCTGCCGTCGCTCGATCCGACGACCATGGGCTGGCAGCAACGCCGGTGGTACCTCGGGGAACACGCCGGCGTCCTGTTCGACCGCAACGGCAACGCCGGCCCGACCGTCTGGGTCGACGGCCGGGTCCGCGGCGGCTGGACCCAGCGCCGGACGGGCGAGGTCGTTCACCGCCTCCTCGACGACGTCGGGCGGGAGGCGGCCGATGCCGTCGCCGGGGCCGCCGCCGAGCTCGAGTCCTGGCTCGGCCCGATGCGGATCACCCCGAGGTTCCCGACCCCGCTCCAGAAGGAGCTGTCCGCTTGACAAAGCGTATTCGGCGCGCCTTACATAGCTTCTTCGGGTGCCCGTTGGGAGGCGCCGGCGCGGGGAGGGTGTCGCCGTGGAGGAATCGGGCCGGGTTCGCCGTTGGGCCGCCGTCCTGGGGCTGGCGCCGCTGCTGTTGCTCACCGTCGTCTTCCCGGCCACCAGGAGCGACGCCGCCGACGACGGCGACCGGGTCCCGGCGGCCCAGGTGGCCGAAGGCCTGAAGACGGTCCAGGACATCGCCGCCGATGCGGCGGCCGCCGCCGGCCAGGACAAGGCGAAGGCCGGGAAGATCGCCGACGGCATCGAGGCGGTGTGGTCGAAGATCGAGGACACGGTGCGGGCCAACGACCAGGACGCCTACATCACCTTCGAGGACAGCTTCGACACCCTCGGCGCCGCCGCCAGGGCCGGCGACGCCGAGAAGGCCGGAAGGGCGGCCGGCAAGGTGGCCGCCGCCGTCAAGGCCTACGTCGTCAAGTTCCCCGCCGAACCCGCCCCGGCGTCCGCCGCGGCCGCGCCGGACTCTGCGCCGGCCGCCCGGGCCAGCGATGCCGCCACCCCGGCTCCCGGTCCTCGCACCGCCGAAGCCGCCGCCCCGGCTCCGGGTCCTCGCACCGCCGAAGCCGCCGCACCCGCCGGCGACGCTCCCTCCGCCAACCTGGCCCGCACCGGCCCCCACGCCGCCTCGGGCCTCACCGCTCTGGCCGGCGCCGCCTTCGGCCTCGGCGGCCTGGCCGTGATCGCCGGCGCCCGCCGGCGCCGCAGGCTCTCGCCGACCGCCTGACGGCCCGATCGGGCTGCGCCGCTCGCGGTCTCGAGCGCCGGCCGTTCGCCCGCCGGCGCCCCGTCGGAACTGGCGTTCCTGACCGTGGTGATGGGCCGGTGGGGAACGCCGGTTGGGTGGCCGCCGGCGGCCCGGGTGGAACCGGCGTTCGTTTACCGGGATCCAGCGGAGATGGAGCGCCGGTTGGCGGGGGACGGGCCGTACGGCGCGAGCGAGCTCCCCGGCCGGCGCACCTGCCGGGGGCGGGGGAGGACAGGCACCCCGGCCAGGTGCGTCGGACGGCGCCTCGTCGCGCCGTTGCGACGGCGACGCCGGGGCGTGGTCGCCGGCCGGACCGGGGACGAAGTTGGGATTCGTCCACCGACCCGGCCTGGCGACGCTTTGCCGCAGCGGGGACTGCGGCTGTGGGGAGACCCAGCGGAAAACCCTACGTCATCCTTGTAGCGTTAAGCAGGCGCTGTCAAGGAGTTCATTGAGCAAACAACCGGTCGGTCAATTGCGGGTTTTCCGCAGGGCACGGGCCGACAACATTGCTGCGTACACGTCAGATTCTTGACGCCGGAGCGGCGAACTGATGGCGCAGAATGGCCAAAAGCCCGAGCGGCCCACAGCCGGGAAACCAGTCAAAGTACGACACTCTCCGTCCGTCCGGATAGGCCGGTGTAGAACATGCGGGGGAGGCAGGTGAACCTCCCGAGCTCAGGCGACGAGGGCCGGTTCGGGCCGGAGCAGCGTCCTGATCTCCGCCGCCTCGACGGGCCGGCTGAAGAGGTAGCCCTGCGCCATGTCGCAGCCGTGCCGGGCCAGGAACGACCGCTGCGCTTCGTTCTCGACCCCTTCGGCGACGACGTCGAGGCTGAGGGCATGGGCCATGGCGATCATCGCCGCCACGATCGGGGCCTCGTCCTCCGAATTTTCCACGCCGGCCACGAACGAACGGTCGATCTTCAACGTGTGGAACGGGAGGCCCTGCAGGCGGCCGAGGGCGGAGTAGCCCGTTCCGAAGTCGTCGATGGCCAGCCGCACGCCGAGAGCCTCCAGATCCCGGAACAGCGCCCGGCCCGACGCATCGGGTGCCGTGGCCACGGCGTCGACGGCCATGCTCTCGGTCACCTCGAGCTCCAGCTGCTCCGGGTCGACCCCGGTGACCGCCAGCGCCTCCTGCACCCGCTCGACGATCCGGGCCCGCCAGAACTCCCGGCCCGAAAGGTTGACGGCCATCCGCACGGCCGGCAGACCGGCGTCGACCCAGGCCCGGGCCTGGCGGCAGGCCGTCCGCATGACCCAGTCGTCGAGCTCGACGATGAGCCCGCTCTCCTCGGCCAGCGGGATGAAGGTGTCGGGGCCCACCGGGCCGAGCGTGGGGTGGTCCCACCGGGCCAGGGCCTCCACGCCGGTCACCTGCCCCGAGACCATGTCGATCTGGGGCTGGTACACGACCCGCAGCTGCCCGGTATGGAGCGCCTGGTGGAGGTCGCCCTCCAGTGCCAGGCGGGCCTCGGCGGCCGAGTTCATCTCCGCCTGGTAGATCTCGAAGCAGTTCCGGCCCCGCTCCTTGGCCCGGTACATGGCGGTGTCGGCGTTCTTCAGGAGGACGGAGGGGCGGGTGCCGTCGTCGGGGGCGAGGGCGATGCCGAGGCTGGCGGTGACGTAGAGCTCCTGGCCGCTGATCGCGAACGGCGACTGGAACGTCGCCATCACCTTCTCGGCCACGAAGGCGGCCTCGCCGGTGGAGCGCAGCCCGGTGAGCAGCAGGATGAACTCGTCGCCGCTCATGCGGGCCACGGTGTCGCCGCCCCGCACCGCGCCGGTCAGCCGCCGGGCCACCTCCCGCAGCAGCTCGTTGCCGGCGGGGTGGCCGAGGCTGTCGTTGACCCGCTTGAAGCGGTCGAGGTCGAGGACGAAGACCGCCAGCTTCCGCTCCGGCCGGCGGCGCTCGGCCAGCGCCAGGCCGACGGCCTCCTCGAACAGCAGCTGGTTCGGCAGCCCGGTGAGGGCGTCATGGAACGCCTCGTGCTTGAGCTGCTCGACGAGGACGGCGTTGTGGAGGGCGCTCGACCCCACGGCCACGAGGGCGTCGAGGAGCTTGGCGTCCTGCGGGCCGAACGGCGCCAGCCCCCGCCGCTCCGACACCACCAGCCACCGTTCCGGGTACCGGCCGCCGGGCAGGCGGCTGCCGAGTTCGCCGTCGCCGGTCGCCGGCGTGCCGCCGATGCGGGCCTCCCGGCAGTGCAGCAGCTGCCGGGCCGAGGCGGTGATGGCATCCTCGACGTCGGCCGGCTCCATCGAGCCGTGGGCCTCCAGGGCGGTGCGCAGCAGCCCGTCGAGCCGTTCCCGGTCGAGGCGGGCCCGGAACGAGCCCGACAGCACGATCTGCAGCACGCCCATCGGCAGGGCGGCGAACAAGAGCGCCCAGGAGTACGCCGAGCCGGCCAGGCCGGCCAGCAGGCCGATGGCCACGGTCGCCGCCCAGACCAGGTGCCGCAGCCCCGCGCCGTCACACACCGAAGCCCAGAACGGCTCGCCTTCCACCACCGCCATGACCGCCGACACCGAGAGCGAGTTGACGGCCAGGAACACGGCGGCGCCGAGCACCACCGCCGCCAGACCCCGGGGATCGGCGCCGATCGGCCCGTCGGCGACACCGGCGGCCAGATGGGCGGCGCCCACCGCCAGGCCGG
>JAICYE010000207.1 GCA_025934385.1 Acidimicrobiia bacterium
GAGGTCCCGTTCTCGGCCCGCCGCGCGAGGCTGGAGTCGATCTTCGGCGGCGCGGGGCACGCGGTGCGGCTGACGCCGGTCACCACGTCCGAGGAGCGGGCCGCCGAGTGGTTCGACGCCTTCGAGGGCGCCGGGCTCGACGGCGTCGTGGCCAAGCCCGAGCAGCTCCCCTACCGGGAGGGCGAGCGGGTGATGCTGAAGGTCAAGCACGAGCGGACGGCCGACTGCGTGGTGGCCGGGTTCCGCTGGCACAAGAGCGGCGGGGTGATCGGGTCGCTGCTGCTCGGGCTGTACGACGACGCCGGCACGCTGCACCACGTCGGGGTGACGGCGTCGTTCCCGATGGCGCAGCGCAAGGCGCTGGTGGAGACGCTGGCGCCCTACCGGGGACACGCCCTGGAGAACCATCCCTGGCGGGAGTGGGCGTCGGCCATGGCTGAGGCGGGCGGGCGGATGCCGGGTGCCCAGAGCCGCTGGAACGCCGGCAAGGACCAGTCCTGGGAGCCGGTCCGGCCCGAACTGGTCGTCGAGGTCCGCTACGACCACCTGCAGGGCGACCGCTTCCGGCACGGCACGACCTTCGTCCGCTTCCGGGACGACCGGATGCCGGAGTCCTGCACCTACGCCCAGCTCGACGAGGCCGCTCCCGCCGAACTGGCCCAGATCTTCGGGAACTGATGGCCCATCTCCACACGGCCCATCGATTGCGCAGGAGGGCGAGATCCTGCGCTGTTCCCAACCACCACCTGTCGTGTCGAAGGCCCTCCGGGGGCCCTGGCCACGACTGGTCGTGCTGCGGCATGGTACCGCCACCGGTCGCACCACCTGGTGCCGAATCTCACCGGCTGTGCGCGATCCGGCCCAGCGGTTCCGCGGAACCGCCCCCAGGTGCCGATCGCGCTCGAGAATGTGGCGGACCTGGGTCAGAAACCCAGCAGGGTGTCGAGGCCGATGGTCAGGCCCGGCCGGTTGGCGACCTCGCGGACAGCCAGCAGGACGCCGGGCATGAAGGACGTGCGGTCGTAGGAGTCGTGGCGGATCGTGAGCGACTGGCCGGTGGTGCCCAGCAGCACCTCCTGGTGGGCGACCATCCCCCGCAGCCGCACGGAGTGGATGCGGATCCCGGCCGGGCCCTCGCCCCCGCGGACACCTTGCACCGTCGAGGTCTTCGTCGGGTCGGGGGTCCACTCGGTCGACGTCTCGGCGATGCGCTGCGCCGTCAGGAGGGCGGTGCCCGACGGTGCGTCGACCTTGTTGTCGTGGTGCAGCTCGATGATCTCGGCCGACTCGAACCAGGGGGCGGCGATGGCCGCCAGCTGCATCATGAGGACGGCGCCGATGGCGAAGTTCGGCGCCACCACGGCGTTGGCCCGTTCGCCATTGAACAGCGCGGCCAGGTCCTGGAAATCGGTGCTGGTGAGGCCGGTCGTGCCCACCACGGCGTGGACGCCGTTGAGCCCGCACCACCGCAGGTTCCCCCGGGCCGCCTCGACGTGGGTGAAGTCGACGGCCACCGATGGCTCGGCCGCCTTCACCGCCGGGCCCAGCATCGACAGGGTGAGGCCGGTCCCGGTGACGCCGAAGTCGTCGAGGGGGCGGCCCTCGTGAGGCGGGTCGACCACCGCCACCAGCTCCATGTCGGGGGCGTCGAGCACCGCCCGGCAGACTGTGGTCCCCATCCGGCCGGCGGCGCCGAGGACGGCGACTTTGATCGTCTCTTCACCCATGGAACAAAGACCCTACCGACAGCCGGGCGGCAAGGTCGTCGGCGTCGACCGGCCCGACGGCGGCCAGCACCCGGGGCCCGGCGCCCAGCACCCGGTCGATCACGCGGGCGACGTCGTCAGGGGTGACGGCGTCGATGGCCGCCACCATCTCGTCGACGCTCTGGATCTCTCCGGTGGTCAGCTCGGAGCGGCCGATGCGCTCCATGCGGGCCGAGCTGCTCTCGAGCCCCAGGGCCATCTGCCCCTTGAAGTGGCCCTTGGCCCGTTCGAGCTCGTCGGGCGCCAGGCACCGCTCGGCGCCGAGCCGGTCGAGCTCGGCGTCGATGATCGACAGCACCTCGGGGGCCCGCTCGGGAGCGGTGCCGGCGTAGACGGCGAAGGTGCCGGTGTCCTCCAGGGCCGAGCGGTAGGAGTAGACGGAGTAGGCCAGCCCCCGCTTCTCCCGGACCTCCTGGAACAGGCGGGACGACATGCCGCCGCCGATGACGTGGTTGAGGACGGACAGCGCCCAGCGGTCGGGATCGGAGCGCGACAGCGAGGGCATGCCGAGCACGAGGTGGGCCTGCTCCGTCGGGCGGTGCAGCACCCGCACGGCCCCGGCCGGGCGGATCTCGGCCTCCGGCCGGGGCGGCCGGTCGCCGGGCCCGCCGGTACAGCGGGCGGCGATGGCCTCGACCATCCGGTCGTGGTCGACGTTGCCGGCGGCGGCCACGACCACGTTCCCGACCCGGTAGTGCTCACCGTGGAAGCGGGCGATCTCGTCGCGGGTCATGGCCACGATGGCGCCGCGCTCGCCGAGCACCTCCCGGCCCACGGCCTCACCGGGGAACAGCGCCTCGCTGAACAGCGAGTGGACGAGCTCGTCGGGCGTGTCCTCGTGCATGCGGATCTCCTCGAGGATCACCTGCCGCTCGCAGTCGACCTCGTCGGGCCGGAAGGCCGGGGCCCACACGACGTCGGAGAGGATGTCGAGCGCCAGGTCGAGGCTCTCGTCGAGGAGCCGGACGTAGTAGGCGGTGTACTCCTTGGTGGTGAAGGCGTTCATCTCGCCGCCGACGGCCTCGACGTCCTCGGCGATCGCCTGGGCGCTGCGGGTTTCGGTCCCCTTGAACAACAGGTGCTCGAGGAAGTGGCTGGCGCCGGCCAGGGGGTCGGGCTCGTCGCGCGATCCCGTCCCGGCCCAGAACCCGACGGCCACCGATCGCAGCTCGGGCATGGCCTCGGTGACGATGCGCAGCCCGTTGTCGAGGCGCGTCCGCCGGACGCGCCCGCCCTCGCCCTCGGATTGGGCCGACACCGGTTCGGCGGCGCGCCGCCTAGCGGCGGCCGCGTCCGCCGCCGGGGCGCCGGCCGCGGTCACGGTCGCGCCCGCCCCGGTCGCGGTCCCGGTCCCCGCCCTCGCGGGACCGGCCACCTCCGCCGCCGCCGGAGACCTCGGCGGGGCCGAGATCACCGAAGGAGTCGCGGGCGGTCTGGTCCCAGTCGGCGTCGAACGACACAACGTCGCGGTCGCCGCCTCCGGCCCGTCCGCCTCCGCCGGCCTCACCGCCGCCGCTCCCGTCCCCGGCGCCCTCGCCGCCCGTGCCGTCGAGGGGCTTCACCAGCGACAGCGACACCTTGCCCTGGGGATCGATGTCGTCGACGCGGACCTCGACCTCGGTGCCGAGTGACAGCACGTCCTCCACCCGGTCCACCCGGCGGCCGGCGCCGAGCTTGGAGATGTGGAGCAGCCCGTCGCGGCCGGGGAGGATGTTCACGAAGGCGCCGAACTTCGTGATGTTGACGACCTTCCCGCTGTAGATCCCGCCGATGTCGGCTTCCGGCGGGTTGAGGATGAGTTCGATCATCCGCTTGGCCTCGGCCACCGCTCCGCCGTCGCGGCCCCCGATGGTCACGGTGCCGACCTGGCCGTCGTCGTCGACGTTGATGTCGGCGCCCGTCTCCTGCTGGATGCCGTTGATGACCTTGCCCTTGGGGCCGATGACCTCGCCGACCCGGTCGAGCGGGATCTGGAAGCTGATGATCTTCGGCGCCGTCTCGGCCACCTCGGGCCGCGGCTCCGGGATCGCCTCGCGGAGCACCTCGAGGATCTTGAGCCGGGCCTCCTTGGCCTGGCGCAGCGCCTCGGCCAGGACGTCGGCCGGCAGCCCGTCGATCTTGGTGTCGAGCTGGAGGGCGGTCACGAACTCGGCCGTGCCGGCCACCTTGAAGTCCATGTCGCCGAAGGCGTCCTCGGCGCCGAGGATGTCGGTCAGCGTCGTGTACTTGCCCTCGGCGTAGACGAGGCCCATGGCGATGCCGGCCACCGGCGCCTTGAGGGGGACGCCGGCGTCCATCAGCGCCAGCGTCGACCCGCAGACCGACCCCATCGAGGTCGACCCGTTCGACGACAGCACATCGGAGACGACCCGCAGCGTGTAGGGGAACTCCTCCACCGACGGCACCACCGGCAGCAGCGCCCGTTCGGCCAGCGCGCCATGGCCGATCTCCCGGCGCTTCGGCGAACCCACCCGGCCCGTCTCCCCGGTGGAGAAGGGCGGGAAGTTGTAATGGTGCATGTAGCGCTTGTGCTCGTCGATCCCGATGGTGTCGAGCATCTGCTCCATGCGGGGCATGCCGAGGGTGGTCACCGACAGCACCTGGGTCTCGCCCCGCTGGAAGAGCCCGGTCCCGTGGGCCGTCTTGAGCAGCCCGACCTGGGCCGACAGCGGCCGGATGTCGGTCGTGGAGCGGCCGTCGATCCGGAAGCCCTCGTTGACGATGCGGGAGCGGACGATCTCCTTCTGGAGCGACCGCAGCGCCCGCTTGACCGGGGTGGCCTCGAACTTGCCCGGCTCGTCGGCGGTGCCGGCCAGGGCGGCGATGGTCTCGGCGGAGACCTCGTCGATGCGGCTGTTGCGGTCCGACTTGTCGGCGATGCTGAGCGCCTCCGACAGCGGGCCGGAGGCGGCCTGCTTCACCGCCTCGTAGGTCTCCTCGTCGTAGTCCGTCTGGATCTCGTAGGGGACGGGCTCGACCGGACCCCGGTCGGCGACCCAGGCGTCGACCAGCTGCAGCTGGGCCGTGATGCTCTCGCTGATCCAGCGCTTGGCCTCCTCGAGGCCGCCGGCGATGACCTCCTCGGTGACGAGGGGCGCACCCGCCTGGTACAGCTCCCAGGCCGCCTCGGTGCCGCCGGCCTCGACCATCATCACCGCCACGTCGCCGTCGGGCAGCCGGCGGCCGGCCACGACGAGTTCGAAGGTCGAGGTGTCGCCCTCCTGGTAGGTGGGGTGCGGGATCCACACGCCGTCGCGGTGGGCGAGCCGCACCGCCCCGACCGGACCCGCGAAGGGGATGCCGGAGATCATGAGGGCCGCCGACGCCCCGTTGATGACGAGGACGTCGTGGGGATTCTGGAGGTCGGCGCCGAGAACGGTGGCGACGATCTGCGTCTCGTTGCGGTAGC
>JAICYE010000010.1 GCA_025934385.1 Acidimicrobiia bacterium
CCCGGCCGGCCCGCCCGGGCGGACAGCGGGCCCGCGACGCCCTGGGGTGGACGGGCGACCTCATCGCCGCCGCCGTGCTGGCCGGCGTCCTCTCCGACCGGCTCGACCTGGCCCACCGCCGCCGCGCCCAGGCCGAGGCGGACGCCGCCGTCGAGCGCCAGCGCCTCGAGCTCGAACGGCAGCTGCGGCGCCGGCTGGAGTCGCTCGACGAGGGCCGGCGGGCCTTCCTGTCCTCGCTGCTCCACGAGTTCCGCCCGTCGGTCGCCTCGCTGTCCACCCTCGCCCGGGCCCTGCGGCGCGACGAGGACGAGCTGACCCCCGGGGAGCGGACGGAGCTGCTGGAACGGGTCGACGGCCACGCCCACCACCTCGACGTCGTCCTCCGGGAGGTGGCCGAGGTGCTCACCTCGCAGTCGCTCGACGCCGAGCACCGCCTCCACCACGCCGACATCTACCTCCCCCACCTCGTCGGCGAGGCCACCGCCCTGGCCGGCCTCGCCCCCGACCGGGTCGTGACCCGCTCGGAGCCCGGCGAGAACGTCGTCCGCAGCGATCCCGACAAGACGCTGCGGGTCCTGGTGAAACTCCTGGAGGACGCCGGCCGCCGGGCGCCTCCCGACGCCGTCATCGAGGTCGTCGTCGACCGCCGGGACGGGATGCTCGAGCTGTCCGTGGCCCCCGGCGCGGAAGGCGATGCCGACAGCCTCGGCCTGTGGATCGCCGCCCGCCTGGCCGAGGCCATGGGCGGCGGCCTGTCGGCCGAGGGCGGGGCGGTGCGGGCCTGGTTCGGTGCCCTTCCCCGACCCGGACACCCCGAGAATCAGACACCCCGATAATGTCGGATCCGTCTGAACGGACAGTTGCCTCCGACCGCTGCAGACCGCAGGCTGTGCAGCGGAGAAGAGGGGGGAAGCGAGCTGGACATCGTGCGGCTGGCGCTGGTGGACGACGGCGGCCCCTTCGGACGCGGCGTGGAGGAGGCCATCGACGGGGCGTCGGGCGGCGCCGTCACCGTCGTCGGCCGGACGGGCGACCCCCGGATGGCCGTCGACCTCGTGCGCCGGCGCCGGCCCGACGTCGTCCTGCTCGACCTCGTCCTCGGCCCGGCCGGCCTGACGGCGGTGCGCGACCTCCATCGGTCGACGCCGGTCACCCGCATCGTGGCCGTGGCCGACGAGGCCGACGTCAACCTCGTATCGGCCACGTTCCGGGCCGGGGCCCACGGCCTCCTGCTCAGCTCGACCGCCCCCGACGACCTCGTGGCCCCGCTGCTGGCCGCCGCCTCCGGCCACTGCGTCCTGCCCGGACCGCTGCTGCCGTCGCTGGTGGGGACGGCGGTGGTCCGCCGGCCGGAGCTGCTCGACACGCTGACCCCGGACGACCGTCAGCTCTGGCGGATGGTGGCCGACGGCGTCGAGACCATGCAGATCGCCGAGACGCTGTTCGTCTCGGAGCGGACGGCCAAGCGGATGGTGGCTCTGCTCCTGCGCCGGCTCAACGTCGCCAACCGCATCCAGGCCGCGGCCCTCGCCGGCCAGGCCGGGCTACTCGACTCGGTCCCCACGTAAGGGCCCGAGGTGAAGACGGGTCAGGACATGCTCACCGTCATCCTCGTCGACGACCACCAGTTGTTCTCCCGGGGCCTCGAGCTGCTGCTGAACACCGATCCCGACAGCCGGGTGAAGGTCCTCGCCCGCACCGAGGACGCCGGCCGGGCGTTGGAGCTCGTCCGCCACCACCGCCCCAAGGTGGCGATCATCGACCTCGTGATGCCCCCGCCCGGCGGCCTGAGCGCGGTCGAGGCCGTGAAGCGGCACTATCCCGAGGTGCGGGTGCTGGCCCTGTCGGGCAACGACGACGTGGCGAGTGCGGTCGATGCGCTGCGGGCCGGGGCCGACGGATTCCTGCTCAAGTCGTCGGAGCCCGACGAGCTGGTGCCGCCGCTGATCGCCCTGGCCTCGGGGATCTCCGTCCTCCCCGCCCCGGTGATGAACGCCCTCCTCGACGCCAAGGCCACGTCCGGCGAAACCCGCCTGGCCGGCCTCGGCGACGAGGACATCGCCCTCCTCCGCCTCGTGGCCGCCGGCCTGGAGAGCATGGAGATCGCCGAGCAGCTCCACGTCTCGGAGCGCACCGCCAAGCGCCTGGTGGCCGCCCTGCTGCGCCGCATCGAGGTGGCCAACCGGGTGCAGGCGGCGGCCTTCGCCGGCCGGGCCGGCGTCCTCGAATGCGACCCGTCCGGGCCGCCGCCCGTTCCGTAGGTAGCTGACCGGCCCCCGAGTGGCCCCGGAGTGCCAGGTCTGGCCCTCGCACCCGGTGATCGGCCCATTTGGTCTGTGATGCAATCATCCCCGCTCGCACCATTCCTGTCGTTTTCCATCGCAGAAGGGCTCTTCGAGCCTCTGACCCACACGAGCACACAGCGCCGCCAAGGGGGAGGACGTCCTGTCGCGGCGAGGAGAGGTGATGGCTTTGCGTAGACGTTGGCGCTACGTCGCCCTGTTGAGCACCATGGCCATGATCGGAGGCGCCTGCTCCGGCGGATCCTCCAAGCAGGCCTCGTCGAATTCCAAGGCCGACACGAGCCAGGCCGCCTCACCGGCCCCGACCGCCGGCTCGTCCACGCCCAGCGGCGACAACTCGTCGTCCGCCCCCTCCAACCCCGCCGCCCCGGCCGCCGACAACTCGCCCTCGGCGTCGTCCCCGTCGGCCTCGGCCGCCGCGGCCACGAACTCCAACCCGTCGGCCGGCAAGGCCGGTACGAGCAGCACTCCGGCCGCCCGCTCGGCCGCCGGCACCAACAGCAACACCGCCGCCGCCTCGAAGACCAACACCGCGGCCGCCCCTACCCCCGGCGGGCCCGGGCCGGTTCCGGCCGGCAGCGCCATCCCCGCCCCCGCCCCCGGCGGCAAGGCCAACTACGCCTCTGACAAGGGCGTCACGGCCGACACCATCCGGATCGGAACGATCAACATGACGTCGGCCACCCGGAGCCTCGGCCCCGCCATCGCCGGCGTGCAGGAGCAGAACCTCGACGCCGCCGTCAAGTACGTCAACCGCAACGGCGGCGTGGCCGGGCGCAAGCTGCAGCTCGTCACCTGTGACGACGGCGGCGACATCGCCCGGGGCCGGGCCTGCTACGAGAAGCTGAAGGACAACGTCTTCGCCCTCGTCCCCTCGGTCACCTGGCTGACCGACGTCATCCACGACCGGCTGGTCAAGGACAAGCTGCCGTGGCTCTCGTGGGGCTGGTTCAAGAGCGAGTACGAGGACCCGTGGATGTTCCCCTGCCACGCCAACGGCATGCGAGAGGCCGCGGCGCTGGCCGACTGGACGGCCAAGATCGTCAAGCCGCAGACGGTGGGGATCCTCTACCTGAACGTGAGCGAGGACATCGCCGCCAAGGACGTGGCCACCAAGCAGCTCCAGAAGTACGGCATCAAGGTCGTCGGGTCCGTGGCCCAGGAGTGGGACTCCCCCGACGAGTCGCAGCACGTGCTGTCCATGCGGACGGCCAACCCCGACTTCATCCTGTCGTTCTCCTGGCCGGCCCCGGTGGCCAAGTTCGCCCACGACGCCGATAGCCAGCACTGGGCCCCGAAGCTCGGCTTCGGCGCCAACCATCTGACCGGCGACCCCGGCTACGGCCCGATCTTCGGTGAGTACATCAAGGACCGCTTCTACACGATCACGTCCTGGGGCGTGCCGACCGGCCCCGACCCCGAGAACGCCGAAGGCGGCAACACGCCCGAGCAGCAGACGCTGCGGGACGAACTGCTGCGGACCAACGGGCGGGAGTACCAGGGCTTCAAGTGGCGCTACGCCGGCATGCACCACATCACACAGTCCGGCTGGGTCTGCGTCAAGATCCTGGCCAAGGCGGCGGCCCAGTTGGGGCCGGACCTGACCCGGGACGGCTTCAGGCAGGTTCTGGAGAAGAACGCCTGGGACTCCGGCCTCGGTGTCACGCTCCACTGGCCCGCCGGTGACCACAACGCAAGCCCCTACTCCTTCAACCGGGAGTTCGTCTACAAGTGGATCGGCGCCTCCGACGGCGGCTGGGACCTGAAGAGGATCCGCCCCGACCCGGTCTTCGACTGCGCCGGCGGCAACATCCCGGCCGAGGCCAAGACCGTCTGCACCAGCTGAGGAAGTCTCAGTCGCAGCAATGATCGTGGCCGGCCCGGAGCGATCGGGTCGGCCACGATCACGAACGAACCGTTGATCTTCAAGGAGGGGTGAGGTGGTCGTCGGCGTCACGGCAAGCGTCTTCGAGTCTGCCGTCATCATCGGCATCTTCACGGGGACGATCTACGCCATGATGGCCCTGGGCCTCGTGGCCTCGTTCCGGATCAACCGGGTGGTCAACCTGGGGATCCCGGGGCTGGCGGTGTTCGGCGCCACCGTCTACTTCGAGATGTCGAACGTGTGGGGCGCGCCGGTGCTCGTCTCGCTGGTCGGCGGCGTTCTCGTCGGGGCGCTGTTCGGGGCGGTGCTCGGGGTGTGCAACCTCAAGATGACGGAGTGGCCCCGGGGCTTCGTCATGATCTTCACCCTGACCGTTTCGCTGTTCCTCTTCGGCTGGTCGGACAAGATCCTCCCGCCGATCCAGGTCAGCCCGGCATCGCCCTTCGGCGACAAGGGCGGGTTCAAGGTGGCGCTGACGTTCGTGTCCAACCACCAGGTCGGCACGTTCCTCACCTGCATCGTGGTGACCCTGCTGATGGCCTTCGTCGTCAGCAAGACCCGGATCGGCATCTACGTCCGGGCCATCTACGACGACGGCGACTCGGCCGCCACGCTGGGGATCCCGCTCAGCTACTTCGTGGTCGGCGTGTGGGCCGTGGCCGGCGCCCTGGCCGCCCTGGCCGGCATCCTGGTCAGCCCCCGGGTCACGCTCGACCCCTACCTCATCCTCTTCGTCACCATCTGGGCCCTGGCCGGGGCGATCCTGGGCGGGCTCGAGTCGTTCGGCATCGCTTTCGTCGGCAGCCTCCTGGTCGGCCTGTCCCAGGGCATCCTCGGCGCCGGCATCATCCACCTCGGCCCCGGGCTCGAGAACCTCGGCGCCATCGGCATCGTCGCCGTGGCGGTGTTCTACGCCGGCGTGAAGCGCCGCGACCTGGCCCACATCCAGACGTGACCGAGTTGTTCAGCCTGAAGGAGCTGTGATGATCGGAACCCGACGCAACGGAGGAGGGGCCGCCACAGCCGTGGCCGACGGCGGGGCCGCCGTCGACGTGGCACCGGAGAAGCCGGCCAAGGTCGGCCCGGCGCTGCCGGTGACGCGGCTCGTCCTGCCGGTCGTCGTCTTCTGCCTCGGCGTGGCCGGCGAGTTCCTGCTGGCCAACCACCTGACCTACGCCGCCTCCACCGCCCTGTGCTACGGGATGGTGGGCCTGGGCCTGTACCTGCCGCTGGCGGCGCTGCGGGAACTCCCGCTCAACGGCGCGGCGCTGGCCGGCCTGGCGGCCTACTTCTTCGCCTTCCATGCCCACGGCGGCTCGGCCGGCAAGACGGTGCTCGGCGTGGTCGTCGGAGTCGGGCTGTGCACGGCGGTGTCGATCGCCGGTGGCCTGGCCTCCCTGGTCGTCACCGGCCTGTACTTCGCCGTGGCCTCACTGGTGGTCCAGATCGGCATCGAGAAGGTCGTGTTCTCGTTGGGCTGGCTGACCGGCGGTGCCTCGGGCCGGGGCGTGGCCCAGCCCGACGCCATCAACGGGTTCTTCACGACCACCCGGGTGGTGTTCCTCATCAGCGGCCTGGCCTGCCTGGCCATCACGGGCGCGGTGTGGCGGGTGAAGAAGAGCAAGGTGCTGTCGAACTGGGTGATGACCGGCCACCAGCCCGAGGGCGCCGACGCCGTCGGGGTCCGCCGCTGGGTGCAGAAGGTCGTGATCTTCGGACTCTCGGGCGTGCTGATCGGCGTCGCCGGTGTGCTGTTCGCCTTCGTCAACGGCACGCCGCCCCCGCCGCCGCAGTTCGGGGTGATCTGGTCGGTGATCTTCCTGGCCATCCCGATCGCCTCCGGCATGCGGACGATCTCGGCGCTGTGGACGGTGGCGGCGGTCTTCACCGCCCTGCCGATCGTCCTCGAGTCGCACCACATCAATCCCAACCTGCTGTCGGGGAGCATCCTCCTGGTGGCGCTGGTGGCCTCTCAGAGCCAGGACAAGGTCATGGCCCGGATCCGCAACCTGCGCCGGGAGCCGGAGGTCATCGAGGAGATCGCCCTCGAGGAGGGCCACGCCGCCCTGGCCGAGATCCAGGAGAAGCCCGTCCTGGCCACCGCCCCGGCCATCGTCAAGGAGGTCGACCTGCGGTCTCCGAAGGTGCCCCGGGCGCTGGTCGGCACCGACATCGGCGTCCACTTCGGCGGCGTCAAGGCCGTCGACGGGGTCAACGTCCGGGTCGGGCCGGGGCAGCGGGTGGCCATCGTCGGCGCCAACGGCGCCGGCAAGACCACGCTGTTCAACGCCCTCAACGGGTTCGTCCCGCCCACCACGGGGACCGTGCACCTCGGTGACCAGGACATCACCGGCATGCCGGCCTACGCCCGAATCCGCCAGGGGCTCGGGCGGACGTTCCAGCTGCCCCGGCTGGCCGACATCCTCACCGTCCGCCAGAACGTCCTGGCCGGGCAGGCCCAGGGCGACGACCTGGTCCCCCGGGCCGACTGGCTGATGGAGCGCTTCGGGATCGCCGCCCTGGCCGACATCCCCATCCAGGTGGTGCCGTTCGGCACCCGGCGGAAGGTCGAGATGGTCCGGGCCCTGGCCCGGAGGCCCGAAGTGCTGCTGATCGACGAGCCCGTCTCCGGCCTCGAGGACGAGGAGGTCAACGAGCTCATGGAGGTGATGCTGGAGCTCCAGGCGGCCGAGGGCTGGGGACTGCTGCTGATCGAGCACGACCTGCGCTTCGTCACCGGCATCGCCGAGCAGATGATGGTCATGGTCGACGGCAAGGTCCTCACCGAGGGCGCCGTCAACGACGTGCTGGCCGACGAGCGGGTCCGCCAGGTCTACCTCGGAGAGGTGGTGCCGGTCTGATGACTGCCACGCTTGGTAACTCGGGAGCCGCACCGATCGCGCCGCTCGAAAGCGGCCTCGAGGTCCACGACCTCAAGGTGTTCCACGGCGTCGTCCCCGCCGTGCGGGGCGTCGGCCTGGAGGTCAAGCCGGGCCAGATCCTGGGCATCGTCGGACCCAACGGCGCCGGCAAGACGTCGCTGCTGTCGGGCATCAGCGGCGTGAAGAAGACCTCGGGTGGGACGGTGCTGCTCGACGGGGCCGACATCTCCCGCTGGCCGGCCTACCGCCGGGCCCAGGCCGGGATCACCATGGTCAACGAGCGGCGCCGCGTCTTCCCGAGTCTGTCGGTCCGGGAGAACCTGGCCGCCGGCGGGTGGGGGCTCGACAAGGCCGAGGTCGAGGCCCGCACCGAGCAGATGCTCGACCTGTTCCCCCGCCTGCGGGAACGGGAGGAGGTCCCGTCGTTCCGGCTGTCCGGCGGCGAGCAGCGCATGGTGTCGATCGCCCGGGCCCTGATGACGGGGGCCCGCTGCCTGCTGCTCGACGAGCTGTCGCTCGGCCTGGCCCCCCGCATCGTGGCCCAGCTCACCGAGGTCGTCCGGCAGCTGGCCGACGAGGGCCGCATGGTCGTCCTCGTCGAGCAGTACGTCGGCGTCCTCCTCCAGCTCGCCGACCACGTCTCGATCCTCGAGCGGGGCCGGGTGAAGTTCCACGGCCAGACCCACGAGACCGCCATGTGGCTCCAGGAGCACGGCTACCTCAAACCGACCGACGTCGCCGTCGTCGAGAAGAACATCGCCAGTACCCACTAGATACAGCACCGCAAGCAGACACCGTCTTGGGGAGGAACGACACGATGAAGGCATCGCAGCGACTTGGGCGCTTCGGGCTCGTGCTGCTGCTCGGCGGGGTGGCGGGAGGCTTCGGTCTCATGCCGTCGGCCCACGCCGATTCCGACGTCGTCAGCATCGATGCCGGCAGCGGCAGCGCCGCTGACAACTGCGTCAACAGCTACGTGAGCCGGGGACGGGCCGTCGTCGCCGGGCCCGTCTACGAGATCCCGTACCGCAGCGTCGGCGGCGGCCCCTACGTGGAGAACGAGGTGAACTCCCGCCCGGTGAACTTCAGCTTCGCCAGCGACGCCTATGAGGGCTGGATCGGCGACATCGTGCTGGGCACCTCGGGCTTCTACCCGAGGAACATCACCTCGGCGGTGGCCCACTACCCGCCGGTGCCCGACGCCAAGAACGGCGGCGCCACCGGGCAGAAGACCGACATCGAGTTCGGACCCTTCGCCCACACCCACGCCGAGGCCGGCCCCCGCGACGCCATGTCGAAGGCGCAGGCCTTCGGCGACGACAAGGCCAGCGCCGGCCTGATCGGCCCGTCCACCGCCATCAGCACCACCGGCTTCGACGGCAAGCTGCTGAAGGGCGTCGACGAGGTCATCGGCTACGACCTCCACGTCGGCCCGGTGCTGATCAAGCAGATGCACTCGATCCTCAACTACGAGACCGACGGTACCCAGGACGGCACCAAGGCCACCTGGAAGCTCGAGTTCTCCGGCGTCGGGGGCGACAACAACTCCGTCTACACGATCACGCCCGACGGGTTCGCCCCCCAGGGCGGGTCGCCGCAGCCGGGGTCCGCCGGCGTGAAGCAGGTCAACGACGGGTCCAAGGCCTTCGCCGACGCCCTGGAGAAGGCCGGCGTCACCCGGCCGGAGATGCAGATCGCCCCGGCCACCGTCGAGGTCCGGTCGCCGGGCGAGCTCTACGTCTCGGTTGCGGCCCTGGTGCTGCGTAACGCCTTCGTCCCCGCCCACAACACCACCGGCCATGCCCAGGGCTTCACCTTCGGCTACAACGAGCGCTACCTCAAGATGGAGCTCGGCCCCTGCGATGCCGACGTGAACGCCGTTGCGCTGGAGAAGTACGACGACCCGCCGTCGAACCAGAAGCAGATCGGCCCGGCCCACTTCCCCGACCCGACCCCGGGCGGCTACGGCGGCCCGAAGTCGACCACCCCGGTCCCCGGCCCGGTGGCCGCTCCGGCGGCAGCGGTGTCGAAGGTCGTGCGGACCGTCGTCCGGTCGGCGCCGACGCCGACGGGTCCGACCGGCCCGAGTGTCGCGACACGGTCCTTCGTCATTGCCTGGGCCCGCGACGTCAGTTAAGAAGCGCCCATGAGGGTGCGGCGGCTCTACCAATTGGTGGCGGCGGCGGCGTTGGCCGCCGCCGCCATCGTTGTCGCCGCTCCGGCGGCCGGCGCCCATCCCCGGCTGCTGTCGGCCGACCCGAAGCCCTCGACGGTGGCCCCCGGGCCCGTCGACCACATCACCGTCCACTTCGACGAGGCGGTGGAGTGGCAGTACTCCACCATCGGCATCGAGGACACGAAGGGCCATTCGGTCCTGGCCGGTAAACCGCAGGTGGGCAACCGGGAGGCGGTCCTGCCGCTCCAGCCCGGCTCCACCGGAGCGCTGCGGGTCAGCTGGCGGCTGGTGGGCGTCGACGCCCACCCCGTCACCGGCGCCTACGTCTTCGGCATCGGCGCGACCGGCACCGCGGGCGGGGGCGCCACCGCCGACCTCGACACCGCCATCCGCCGCATGGCCGGCAGCCTGGGCGAGGGCCGCATCGGCTCCGCCGGGCTCAACTGGGCCATCCGGGGCGGCCGGTCGGTGGAGATCATCCTCCTCTACGTCGTCCTCGGGCTCCTCCTGCTCCGGGTGCTCGTCCTCGAGGACGAGCCGGCGACGACGCCGCGGCCCGGCCCCGGCGCGGCCACCCTCACCGCCTTGACGGCGGCGGAACCCGACCGCGGCTACCGGATGATGCGGACGCTGGGCCTCATCGCCGCCGTGGCCATGCCATTGCTCTTCGCTCTGTACGTCGCCCGGCTCGACTCGGCCGTCGGCCACGTGGCCCTCGGCAAGGTGCTGTTCTCCTCACTGGGCGAGGAGTGGGGGATGAAGACGGTGCTGTGGATCGGCATCGCCGCCGCGGCGATCTACGGCCTGCGCCCCCGGGGGCCCGCGGGTGTCCCGCTGAGTGCCAGCCCGACCGGCACCCGCCAGCACGACCTGCTCCTGCTCAGCCTGGCCGCCGCCGCCACCATCGCCTTCGGCTTCAACACCCACGCCAACGGGCTCTCCCCCGGCCCGGTGTGGACGGCGATGATGTTCGGGCACGTCATGGTCACCGCCTTCTGGGCCGGCGGCCTCGTCGCCCTGCTGCTGCTGGTGTTCCCCACCGGCGATCCGCAGCGCATCTGGCCGGCGGTGAGCCGCTACTCCAACATCATGACCGTCACCCTCGGGCTCATCGTGGTGACCGGCCTGGCGATGCTCCTCCGCCTGCTGTCGGGGAACATCAAGGGGATGTGGTGCTCCGACTTCGGCCTCGTGGCCGGCTTCAAGATGGCCGTCGTCGGGATCGCCATCGTGATCGGGGCCATCAACAACCGGGTCGTGGCCTACCAGAAGCGGGCCATGGCCGCGCCGGTCAACAAGTTCCGGCCCCGCAAGGAGCGCTCGCTCCACTCGCTGCGGCGGCTGATCGTGATCGAGGCCCTCGTCCTCGGCTCGGCGGTGCTGCTCTCGGGTGCCCTCGGCGAGACGCAGCTCCCATCGGTCTTCAAGGGCCACTTCTTCCCCGCCGATCTGCAGGAGAACGTCCGCCCCGGCCTGTTCGGTTCCGGCTGCCAATAAACCGGGATTCCTTTTCGCGCTGATGGTGAGGGCAGACCAGGTTCGAAAAGGAATCCCGGGTACGTTCATGGCGATGCGGATCACCGGAGCGGTAGCGCTCATCGCGGTTGGTGCTCTTGGCCTCGGGGCCTGTGACCACGGCTCGGCGGCGCCGTCGCCGCCCAAGGTCGCCGCCCCCGCCGTCGCCCGGGCGGACGCCTTCCGGGTCGTCTACCGGGTCGACGACACGGCCGGGCCCCAGGAGGTCATCGCCACCGACGTCCTCCAGGTGGCCGAGCCCTGGGAGGCCCGGCTCGAGCACCGCGACGGGCCGCCGCCGGGCGGCACCGTCACCTCCTCGACGGTGCAGAACCAGCGCTTCACGTTCAGCAACGCCGTGACGTCGACGGGGTTCAGCACCCGGCGCGTCCCCGGTCCGCTGACGCAGGCGCCGTCCCCCGAGGCGCTCCAGGCGGCCGCCGCCGCCGGGGTGGTCGAACGGGCCGGCGACGCCACGGTGGCCGGCGAGTCCTGCACCCGCTGGATCTACCGGGCGTCCAACGAGGTGCTGGCCAAGGGAACGCCCGACGAGCACACGGAGTCCTGCGTGACCGGCGACGGCGTCCCGCTGCGGGAGGCGATCACGCTCCAGGGCCGCCTCGTCCGGGTGGCCGAAGCGGTGCAGGTCGACCGCCACCCGCCGGTCACGCCCGACACGTTCGACAGCGGGGTCGACCCGAGCAAGGACAGCAGCAAGAACCTGCTGGAGACCGAGCAGTTCGTCACCGAAGGGCCGAGGTCCGGCAAGGGGATCGTGAGCGTCACGCCACCGGTCGGCTTCCGCGTCACCCGGCAGGTGACGGTCAACCGCCAGGCCGGGGAGAACTCCCCGCCGATCACCCTCTACGACCAGGCCTTCGAGTCGGACGCCGAACTCGTCACCACCGAACAGGTGACGACGCCGGGGAATCCGCCGTGGTCGACCGACGAGGGCCGGGCCGTCGATCTCGGCGGCACGAAGCGCACCGGCCGGATCGCCTACCGGACGGGCTGGGCCGAGGTGCGGGTGACGCTCGGCGACCGCTACGTCCGGGTCAGCGCCGCCCGTCCGGACGTGGCGCTGGCGGTGGCGAAGACGCTCAGGGCCTGACGGGGTCGGCGTCGCTGCCGACGTCGAGGTCGATCTCCGCCCCGGCGTCGAAGAGCTCGTCGTCGTCGAGGTCGAGATCCGCCTCGCCGTCGGGCCGGGCGGCGTCGTCGGTGAGGCCGAAGACGCCGCCGGGCAGCATCATCGCCTCCGGGAACCGGGCCCAGACCACCAGCCCGCCTCCGCTGCGGGGCTCGACGCCGACCGCGCCGCCCAGCGTCCAGACGAACTGGGAGACGATCCACATGCCGAGGCCCCACGACCGGTTCGGGCCGAAGGCGGCGAACTTCTCGAAGGCCCGGGTGGCCAGCTCCGGCGGGATCCCCGAGCCCCGATCGAGGATCGCCAACTCGACCATTCTGGGGGACTCCCCCCCACCCGCGGCCATCTTGCCGGTGGTCCGCCGCACCCGGACCTCCAGCGGCGAATCGGGCGGCGAGTGCCGGAACGAGTTCTCCAGCAGGTTGGCCACGATCCGCTGCAGCTTCTGGCTGTCGGTCCGCAGCACGTTGAGGCCGGGCTCGATGTCGAGGACGAGCCGTTCGTGGGGGACGGCCGCCGCCGCTCCGGCCGTCCAGATCAGCTCGGGGACGTAGACGTCGACGAGGTCGCGCTGGCGCTCGATCGACAGCGACTCGGTGACGGCCACCTCGCGGACCTCGGCCAGCATCGAGCCCAGGTTCCGGGCGTGGCTCTGCATGAGCTCGAGGATGGCGTCCCGCTCCTCGGGCGACGACGCCACGGTGTCGCGGGTGAGCGCCCGGGCCAGCGCTTCCATGCTGGCGATCGGGGTGCGGAAGTCGTGGGCGATGGCATGGAGGAAGTCCTTGCGGGCCTCGTCGATCGTCTCGAGCCGTTCCCGGAGGCGGCGGTCCTCGGCCGAGCGGCGCTCGTGGGCGGCGGCCTCGGCCTCCGCTTCGGCCCGGTGGCGGCGGGCCTGGTCGACGAGGTCGGAGAGCATCCCGACCATGACGGCACCGACGAAGAGGTGGGCCGACCACCACGCCGCCGACCGGGCGCGGTCGCCGCCCGACAGTGCCGGTTCGGGGACCAGGGCGATGACGGCCACGACGCCGGCGACGGCGAAGCCGGTCAGCACGAAGGCCCGGCGGAGGTCGAAGCGGATGGCCACCGCCATGACGTCGAGCAGCGCCAGCGGGAGGATCGGGCTGTGCGACGCCCCGGTGGCGGCGGCGAAGGCCAGGATCAGCCCGGTGTCGAGGGCGGTGGTGACGTACGGCGTCCATGCCCCGACCGGGCCCCGGCGGGCGGCCCGGCTGAGGACGACGGCGGTGGCCCAGGCGTAGACCGAGAAGGCGACGGCGACGGCGAAGCCGCCCCGGCGGTAGTGGTCGAAGTCGTGGCCGCCGACGCCGGTGAGCACGAGACAGTAGACGGAGACGACCACCCGCAGCCGGGCGATGAACACCTCGGCGCCGGCCCGGTTGTCGTCGGGCAGCGGCGAGCCCTGCACAGACAACGGCCACGGCACCATCCAACGATGGGACCACGCCCGGCCGGACCGGTCCAAAAGCACGATGGGCCAATCCTGGCCCTAGCGGGTCACGTGCCCCGGCCCCGCCCGGCGGGGGCGATACCGTGGCCAGGTGGTGATGCGGGGGCGGGCATGGGTCGTGGCGGTGGCCCTGGGCCTGCCGGCGTTGTCGGCCTGTCACGGCGGCGGGGTGAAGACCAACGCCCTCACCGCCTCGCAGCGGAGATACTGCACGCTGGTGAAGCAGTTCAAGGACCACCTGCCCGACCGCTCCGCCGACCCCGACGCCGAGCAGTTCACGGAAGATATGGCCCAGGCGATGCAGAAGAACGCCAAGTACTTCCAGGAGCTGCAGGACGTCGCCCCCGACGAGATCAAGCCCGACGTCGTGAAGGCCCTCGCCACGCTGCGCCAGGTAGCCACCGGCGACATCGGCGCCTACGACGGCCTCGACGTGACGAAGGCCGACCAGTGGGAGGCGGACCACTGCAACCGGTGACGGCTACACGCTCGTCATCCCCCCATCGGCCGTGAGGACGGCGCCGGTCACGAAGCTCGACTCGTCGGAGGCCAGGAACAGCGCCGCCCGGGCGATCTCGTCGGGAGTGCCGATCCGGCCGATCGGGTAGCGCTCGGCGGTGAGCTTGGCGCCGAGCTCGGCATCGCCCTCCCCCCGGGCCACCAGCAGAGGCCGGACCATCGGCGTGTCGACCGTGCCGGCGCAGATGGCGTTGACCCGGATGCGCTCGGGGGCGAGCTCGGCGGCCAGCGCCCGGGTCAACGACAGGACCGCCCCCTTGGCCGCCGAGTAGGCGGCCAGCCCGGGGATCCCGACCAGCGCCGCCACCGACGACTGGTTGACGATCGATCCGCCACCGGCCTCCCGCAGGTGGGGCAGGGCCGCCTGGGTGCAGAACAGGGTTCCCGTCACGTTGACGGCCAGGCTGAGGTTCCAGTCGGCGACGCCGAGTTCGCCCACCGCGCCGAAGCCGGCGGGCACGCCGGCGTTGTTGTACAGGACGTCGAGCCGCCCGAAGGTGGCCACCGCCCGGGCCGCGGCCGCCTCCACCGCCTCCCGATCGGTGACGTCGGCGGCGAGGGCCAGTGCCGGCGTCCCGCGCCCGTCCTCGCCGAGGCTGTC
>JAICYE010000585.1 GCA_025934385.1 Acidimicrobiia bacterium
CGTGGCGGTGCCCGACGGGTCGGGAGCCGGGGTGGCGGCGCTGTCGGGCGGAGCGGCGGACGGGCCGAGCGCGTCGGCGTGGGCCGGCGGGCGGGTCGCCCCGGCGCCCAGGGCCGAGGCGCGCTGGAGGACGCCGTTGCCGCCCCAGGTGGCGGCCACCGCCGCCGCGCCGAGGCACACGACGCCCATCAGCCGGTCGGTGAGCACCGGGCGAGGGTAACGCCGGGGCCCGGGTGTCCGGCGTCTTTGTGCCCGGCGCCAGGGGGCCCGGGCGGTCGGACGGGCGGGTTCGCCGTCTTAAATGTCACACCCTGTCGGTAGCGTCCGGGGTGTCCGTCCGCCGTCTCGACCCGATCCGCCGAGGGAGGTCTCGTGGCCGCACTGGCACTGCCCAAGGGCGCCGTGGCCGTATCCGATGGGCCCGCCGACGGCGGTGCGGCCGGCCCGGGCCCGTCCGGGCGACCCCGCCTGCTCGACGCGCTCGACACTCCGCTGTCCGACGTCACGTTCGTCGTGCTCGACCTCGAGACGACCGGCACCGTGCCGGGCCACAGCCGGATCATCGAGGTGGCAGCGGCCAAGTACCGGGGCGGGGAGTGCCTCGGCACGTTTCAGACCCTGGTGAACCCGGGCTGCGGGGTCCCCCCGTTCATCGTCGCCCTGACCGGGATCACCGAGGCCCTCGTCGTGCCCGCCCCCACCATCGACGAGGTACTCCCGACGCTGCTGGAGTTCGTGGGCGGCGCCGTGCTGGTCGGCCACAACCTCCGGTTCGACACGTCCTTCCTCGACGCCGATCTCGTCGCCCGGGGCCGGCCCCGGTTGGCCAACCCCCGGGTCGACACGTTGACGCTGGCCCGCCGCCTGGTGCGCGACGAGGTGCCCGACTGCCGGCTCGCCACGCTGGCCACCCGGTTCCGGACGCAGACCGCGCCGACGCACCGGGCGCTCGACGATGTGCTGGCGACCGCCGGCGTCCTCCACGGGCTGTTCGAGCGGGCCGCCGGGTTCGGCGTCCTGGCCCTTGATGACCTGCTCTCGCTGCCGTCGAGCCCGCTGGCGCTGCGCAAGCTGCCGCTGCTGGCCGGGCTGCCGCGGGCACCGGGGGTCTACCTGTTCCGGGCGGCCGACGGGCGGGCCGTGCACGTCGGTCGGGCGGCCGACGTCCGCAACCGGGTGCGGTCGCTGTTCCGCACCGGCGGGCGGCGCCGGGTGGCCCGGCTGCTGCGGGAGACCGTGGCCATCGAGTACCTGCCCTGCACCCATCCGCTCGAGGCGGTGATCACCCAGCTCCGGCTCCACCACGCCCAGCGGCCCTGGTTCGACGGGCGGCCCCGGCGGTGGAAGGGCTGCGCCTACCTTGAGCTCACCACCGGCCGTTGGCCCCGGCTGGCGGTGGTCCACAGCCCCCGGGCCGACGGTGCGCTGTACCTCGGCCCGTTCCAGGGCACGGCCCCCGCCCGGTTCGTGCGGAGCGCCGTCGAGGCGGCGCTGCCGGTGCGGCGGGGAGGCGCGGGCGCCGTCGAGACGGTCCGGCGGGGCCTGAGCGGCGAGGGCGACCTCCTGCTCCGGCCGCTGGCGGCGCGGATCGACCGGCTCACCGCCGCAGGCCGCTCCGGCGACGCCGCCTTCGCCGCCGAGCAGCTCCGGGCGCTCTCGGGTGCGCTCCGCCGTCAGGCCGTGCTCGACGGGCTGCGCGCCGCCGGCCGGCTCGTGGTCGACGCC
>JAICYE010000503.1 GCA_025934385.1 Acidimicrobiia bacterium
CCGGGCCGTACTGGCCCGACGCGTCCAGCCAGGTGTGGCTGGCCGGCTCGCCGTTACACAGCCCGCCGATGGCGTGGGCGCCACCGCCGTTGAGGAATGCCATCCCGATCATGAAGCCGCCGGTGGCCGTGACCATGGCCAACCGGCCCGTCTTTTGACGAAGAGAAGTGAAATTCATCTGGTGTGCCTCCTGTGCGTGGTTTGCAGTGCATGACCCGCCGGTCCCGCAACCGGCGGTTTGGTCTGCCCGCATTCCCTGGATCCCGTATGGCCCCGGGCGCTTTGCGCCCGGGTCACACCCCAGCCCCGGGAATCCGGACACCGTTCTGGAGGCGGAGCGGATGCCCGCGCCGTGTCTGTGACCGTTTGGCGCCCCAGCTTCCCGGTCTCAGCCCCCAGCTGATAGACGCATTGTGAGGTGAACGCAAAGCAACGTCAAGCTGTACGAACGCTGTACCAAGCGTCCTCTCAGGCGATCCAGACCGTCTTGATATTGCAGAATTCCCGGATCCCATGGGCCGAGAGCTCCCGCCCGTAGCCCGAGGTCTTGACGCCGCCGAAGGGGAGCTCGGGATAGGAGGTCGTCATCCCGTTGACGAATACGGCGCCGGCGTCCATATCCCGCACGGCCTGCTCCTGCTCGGCCGGGTCGTCGGTCCAGACGTTGGAGCCGAGCCCGAACGGCGTGGCGTTGGCCAGCTCCAGCGCCTCGTCGAGGCTTCCGACCCGGTAGAGCTGGGCCACCGGCCCGAACACCTCCTCGGAGAACATCCGCATGTCGGGCGTGATCCCGGTGACGACGGTGGCCGGGTAGTACCAGCCGGGCCCGTCCGGCGTTTCCCCTCCGAGCAGGACGGTGGCGCCCTTGGCGACGGCGTCCGCCACCAGCTCCTCGACATCCGACCGGCCCTGCTCCGTGGCCAGCGGCCCGAGATCCGTCGTCGCCTCCATCGGATCGCCGAGGCGCAGCGCGGCCATGCGATCGACGAAGCGGCGCTCGAACCCGTCGGCCACGGCGTCGTGGACGATGAACCGCTTGGCCGAGATGCAGCTCTGCCCGTTGTTCTGGCAGCGCGACACCACCGCGACCTCGGCCGCCCTGTCGAGGTCGGCCGTAGGGAGCACGACGAAGGCGTCGCTGCCGCCGAGTTCCAGCACGGTCTTCTTGATCTCCTCGCCGCCGACCCGGGCCACGGCCTGGCCGGCCGGTGCGCTGCCGGTGAGGGTGGCAGCGGCGACGCGGGGATCCCGCAGCACCAGTTCGACGAGGTCGGAGCCGATGAGGAGCGTCTGGAACACGCCGTCGGGGAAGCCGGCCCGGCTGAAGAGGTCCTCCATGAACAGCGCCGTCTGGGGAACGTTGGAGGCGTGCTTGAGCAGCCCGACGTTGCCGGCCATGAGGGCCGGGGCGGCGAAGCGCATGGCCTGCCACAGGGGGAAGTTCCAGGGCATGACCGCCAGGACGGGCCCGATCGGCAGGTAGCGGGCGAAGGCCCGCGTCGCCCCGACGGCGGACGGGTCGGCCGGCTCGTCGGCCAGGAATCCCTCGGCGTGCTCGGCGTAGAACCGGCAGGCCTTGGCGCACTTCTCCGCCTCGGCCCGGGCCGCCTTCAGAGGCTTGCCCATCTCGGTGGTCATCGTCGAGGCGACGGCGTCCGCCTCCCGGTCGAGGATGTCGGCCGCCGCCCGCATCCACCCCGCCCGCTGGGCGAACGTCGTGAGCCGGTAGCTCCCGAAGGCCTCGGCGGCCCGGGCCAGCCTGGCGTCGACCTCCTCGGCCGACAGTGCGTCGAACGTCTTGACCGTCTCGCCGGTGGCCGGGTTCACGGTGGCGATCGCCATGGCTTCCTCCAGGGGGCTGGTTCGGATCATCCGCCACCGGTCTCTATACCCGATGGCTCCCGCCGGGCCCGCTCCCGAACCGGCGTTCCCTCCCGGCCACAGGCTCCGCATGGCGCGGGAGGGCCCGCGACGGGTAAAGCAGGGGGCTGTGGTCAGCGAAGACCCCGATACCCCCGAGTCGGCCCCGACGTCCGCAACCCCGGTTGCCCCGCCCGTGAGCGAGCCGACCGAGGCCGCTGCCCCCGAACGCGCCCCCGACGCCCCCTCCCCGGCGGCCCCGGTGCCCGCTGCCGCCGAGCCGTCGCCGCCCTCCGTCGGCGAGGCGCCGCCCGCGAGCGATTCCGGCGCTGCCGCCGGTGACGGCGGGGACCCGGCCGACCGTTCGGAGCCGGGGGGCAGCACGGCGGAGTCGGTCGAGGACGCTGGAGCGCCTCCCGGCGGCGGGCAGGCTCCGAGCGCCGGTTC
>JAICYE010000497.1 GCA_025934385.1 Acidimicrobiia bacterium
AAGCGACTATCGGCGCGCCTTCAGGAGACAGCAGCCGGCTGTTGGTTCGGGGCGGGCTGCTTCCTGCGTGGGGGGGCGGCGGCCAGGCGGAGGGCGGCGGCCACGGCCAGGCCGAACCCGAGCCCGATCGACGCGGTGACCGCCAGCCGGGCGAGGACGGCGCCGAACCCGAACGGCACCTCGGAGCGCGACAGGGCCGTGGCATCGCCCACCCCGCCGAGCAGGGCGATGAGGAGCCCGGCCAGGGCCGATACCGACAGCCCGTCCAACCGGCGGCGGAGGAGCCACACGATCGCCAGCACCCCGGCGGCCCAGCCCAGCAGCGAGAACGGGCTCTGGCTGATCGCCTTGCCCAGCCGGTGGCCGAGCCCGCCGGCGTTGGCCAGGCCGAGGCCTACGTTGTGGAAGACGTCGATGGCGACCAGCGCGGCGGTCACCGCCGCCAGCCCCGGCGCCCAGGCAGAGGTGCGGCCGATCGCCACCACCAGCAGCAGCAGCAGCAGCGCCAGCCCGTACCACGGCAGCGCGCTCGACCCCGGCTCCCAGGTGAGGTTGCCCTTCACGGCGATGGGGCGGTCACCCTGCTTCATCTTGACCGTCCACTCCGGGATCACGATGTGGCGCTGCCCCGGCGCCCGCTGCACGATCGGCGGGTTCGTCGCCAGCATCCAGTGGATCCGGTGGTCGTGCCAGCGGGCGACCGGCTCCGACGAGATCTTCTGCCAATCGGTGTCGCCGACCTTGGCGTTCTCGGCCGACTGCGGCGGCTGGTTGCCCTTCCTCGTCTGGTTGAGGTACGTCGCCGGCGAGAGACGGTTCTGGAACACGCCCTCCGGGCCGACCCGGAGGTAGGGCTCGTCCTTGTAGCCGAGGACGAGGACCTCCTCGCCGGTGTGGTTCTCGAGCTGGAGGCGGCTGCCGGCCTCGATCACCTTGACGTCGAGGCCGGGGACCTCGGGCGTGATCGACGTCAGATGGGTGTGGAAGTTGGTCGCGCTGACCCCCGAGACGCTGTGGGCGGAGGCGGGGGCGGCAGCGAGGCCGAGCCACACGAGGGCGGTCGTGGCACAGAGCAGGATCCGGCGCATGGCCGTCAATCGTCGCGCCCCCGGGTGGGGCGCGTGTGATCAGCCGGGCGCCGAAGCGGCCGGATCGGTCAGAGCAGCGAGCGCAGGATGCGGAACAGCGTGCGGGCGTCGACGGCGGACGGGCCGGCCGGTGAGTCGCCCAGCACCCGGAAGCAGGCGTGGACGCGGGCCGCCCGCAGCGTCGGCTCGAAGCTGGGCGGCGGCCCGCTCGGCCACCGGCGGCGGACGTAGGCGGCCTCCACCCGACGGCGCAGCCGGTCCGGCCAGCCCAGCGTGTAGAAGGCGAGGTCGAGCTCCCCGGGAGCCAGGGCGGCCGACTCCCAGTCGACGGGGAAGACGTCGCCGTCCCGCACCAGGACGTTGGCCGGGGTGAACTCGCCGTGCACCACCGAATGGGCGGCGGTGAGCAGGGGCTCGTAGAGGTCGGGCCGCCGGCAGGCGGTGGCCAGCCAGGGGTGGCGGAGATGGAGGGCGCCGGCCCAGCCGGCGGTGCGGTCCATCCAGCCCTGGTACCACTCGGCGTCGCGGAACGGGATCCCCGACAGGAGGAGGTCGGGCCAGAGCCCCTCGGTGGCGCCGTGGAAGCTGCCCAGCCACTCGGCGGCCCGGTGGAGGGCCCGGCTGCGCCGGCAGTCGAGCAGCGGCGTGGACCCCTCCAGGAACTCGAGGACGAGCCAGTCGGCGTCGGTCGGGTCGTCGTGGCGGAAGCCGATGCAGCGGGCGGCGCTCACCCCGAGCGGCTCCAGCACGTAGCTGTAGACGGCCGCCTCCCGGCCGAGCCCGCCCCGGTGGCCGTAGGCGGCGTGGCGGGTACCGTCGACGGCGGGGCCGTGCTTGCAGTAGACCCGTCGGACGTCGCCGGCCGAGGTGCGGCAGGTGACGACCTCGGCGTCGAACGTCCCCTCGAAGGGCCAGGGACGGCGGTTGATCACCGGGCCGCCGCTCGGGACGGTCCCGAACACCGAACCCAGCACCCGAGCCGCATCGTCGAGCTCGGCCGCGCCCGCGCCGCGCCAATCCCCAGTCGAGAACATGCGTTTCTCCGTTTTCCCCAGCGTCCCCAGCGTCCCCAGCGGCCGCCCGGCGGGCGCCAGCAGCGCCGGCGCCGTACGGCACAAAACGGACGTTACGGACATCCGGCTGAGACGGGGCTGAGACATCCGTGAACCCGTCACCGATGGTGCATGGTGTCCTCGGGACTTCTCGCCGGCCGTCGCGCCCGCCCGCCGGCACCGGGCACCGCAACCGGTCGCGCCGGAC
>JAICYE010000404.1 GCA_025934385.1 Acidimicrobiia bacterium
CAGATCGCCCACGACGGCCACCAGCGAGGCGAAGGGGTGCTCGCCGGCCGGCCGGGCGGCCAGCGCCCGCAGGACCCGTTCGCACTTGGCGTCGGCGTCGGGGAACAGCACGGCTTCCTTCGTCGGGAAGTAGCGGAAGAACGTGCGGGGGGCGACGTCGGCCCGGGCGGCGATCTCGTCGACCGTCGTCTCCTGGAACCCCCGCTGGTCGAAGAGCTCGACCGCCGCCGAGACGATCGCCTGGCGCGTCCGGAGGGTGTGGCGTTCCCGCAGCGTCCCCGTCGTTTCCATGCCCTCTTCATCGGCAGACCTGCCACCTGGCTGAAGTGAAATTTGGCACTTCAGACATGTGGCACTAGTGCCGATAACGAGAGGGAGACCCGAGGAGGAACCGATGGCGACGGTGACGATCAGCGAGCAGACGGTGATGGAGCCCCCGGTGACGGTGGCCGGCACCGAGGCCGGACGGGAGGCCGCCGAGCTCACCGGCATCAGGAAGTGGATCCCGCTCGTCGTGCTCGGCCTGGCCATCGTGATCATCGTCCTCGACACGACGCTGCTCAATGTCTCGCTGGCCACGATCGTGCGGGACCTCCACACCGACATCCGGAGCCTGCAGTGGGTCATCACCGCCTACTCGCTGACGCTGGCCGCCCTCACCATCACCGGCGGACGCCTCGGCGACCTCTTCGGCCGCAAGCGGATGTTCGTGGCCGGGGCCGTGATCTTCGCCGCCGGCTCGCTGCTGGCGTCGCTGTCGAAGTCGGTCGGGATGCTCATCCTCGGCGAGTCGATCATCGAGGGCATCGGCGCCGCCCTGATGATGCCGGCCACCTCCTCTCTGCTGGTCGCCACCTACCGGGGGCGGGACCGGGCGCTGGCCCTCGGCGTCTGGGGGGGCATGGCCGCCGCCGGGTCGGCCATCGGCCCGATCGTCGGCGGCTACCTCACCAGCCACTACAGCTGGCGGTGGGGCTTCCGCATCAACGTCATCGTGGCCACGCTGCTGGTGCTCGGCTCGTTCCTCATCAAGGACTCGAAGGACCGCACCATCCGCCCGACGCTCGACTGGACCGGCATCGTCCTCTCCGGCCTCGGCCTGATCGGCGCCATCTACGCCATCATCGAGTGGTCGACCCGGCCGCTGCCCGGCCTCGCCCTGATCTCGGCGGTTCTGCTCGGCGCCTTCGCCCTGTGGGAGCGGCGGGTGGCCGCCGCCGGCCGCACCCCGCTGGTGTCGATGTCGATGTTCGCCAACAGCCAGTTCACCACCGGGGCGGCGCTGACCGGCGCCATGTCGCTCGGGATGATCGGCCTCACGTTCTGTCTGCCGGTGTTCCTCCAGTCGGTCCGGGGGCTCGACGCCCTCCACACCGGCTACGCCCTCCTGCCGATGTCGATGGGCCTGCTGGTGATGGCGCCCTTCGGCGGCTGGCTGGCCGGCCACGTCGGGCCGAAGCGCCTCGTCCAGGCCGGTCAGGTGATCAGCGTGGTCGGGCTCGTGCTGCTCCGCCAGACGTTGTCCGTCCACACCACCGCCGGCGACCTCGTGATCCCGCTCGCCGTCTACGCCGTGGGCCTCGGGCTGATGATGTCGCAGCTCGGCAACATCACCCTCTCGGCCGTCCCGGTCAGCCAGGCCGGCGAGGCCTCGGGCGTCAACAGCACGATCCGCCAGATCGGCTCCTCCCTGGGGACGGCCGTCATCGGCTCGATCCTCATCGCCTCCATCGCCGGCGGCCTGGCCGGCGGGGTGGCGTCGAGCAAGGCGATCCAGCCCGCCAACCGGACGGTCCTCAGCCAGGAGGTCAAGGCGCAGGCGTCGGCGGTGGAGTTCGGCGGCACGCTGCAGAGCTCGGTGACGCTGACCGCCGGCGAGCGGACGGCGATCAAGGAGCTGTCGGACGAGGCCACCGTGCGGGCCGACCGGATCGCCCTGCTGTTCACGATCCTCTTCACCGCCATCGGGCTCCTGCTGGCCCGCAAGCTCCCCGACGGCAAGAACATGGAGCGCGCTGCCACTCCTTCGGCCGGGCACTGACGGGAGGCCAAAACTTCACCGGGACCGGCGTTCTTCCGCAACAGCCCCTGTTGCGCAGGAACGCCGGTCCGGCGCGTTTGCCGGAAATGCCCCCCAGAAGCTGGCAGAAACCTCCCAACTGGGCTTCAACGGGCTTCTAAGAAACCTTCAACGCGAAAGGGATCCAAGGGGCAAGCGGAGAAGGCCACCCCCGACAGCTCCCGGCCCCCCGGGAGCCGGGCTCGGCGGCCCCCCGCCACCGAGAAGTCCCTTGCTTCGGCGCGCCCATTCGCCGGAATTTGCTCGAACCCCCAGGAGGAGCACGATGTTCCGACAGCAAGAGAAGCGGCGGCGGGCGGTGCCGGCCCGCCGGGGGCTCGTCACCGCGGTGGCAGGCCTCGTGGCCGTCGGCACCGGTGTCGGCGTTCTCGCCCCGGCCCAGGCGGCCGCCCCGACCGGCCAATCGGGCAACATCCAGACCGTGGCCGGCAACATGCAGAACTACCAGCAGTTCGGCTACTCGGGCGACGGCGGACCGGCCACCGCCGCCCAGCTCTACAACCCCCGGGCCATCGGCTTCGGCCCTGACGGCTCCGTCTACATCGCCGACGCCCTCAACGAGCGGATCCGCAAGGTCGACGCCAACGGCGTCATCTCGACGTTCGCCGGGAGCGGTCCGTCCGACTCCGCCGGCGCGCTGCAGAACGGCGCCACGCCGACCGGCGCCGACGGCGACGGCGGCCCGGCCACCCAGGCGGTGTTCAACCAGCCGCACGGCGTCGCCATCGACTCCAAGGGCAACGTCTACGTCGCCGACAGCAACGACCAGCGCATCCGCAAGATCGACAGCAGCGGGACGATCACGACGATCGCCGGCACGGGCGACCCCAAGGCACCGCCCTGCCCCACCAAGGCGCTCAGCTGCCCGGCACAGGGTTCGGGCCTCAAGTTCCCGAAGTCGATGTTCATGGCCCCGGGCGACAAGCTCTACGTGGCCGACAGCGGCAACAACATGATCCGCATGCTGGAC
>JAICYE010000372.1 GCA_025934385.1 Acidimicrobiia bacterium
CAGGGCCATCTCGTAGCGGACGGCATAGACCGCCTCGGCCTTCAGGTAGGGGAGGCCGGGCACGAGCCGCTCGCCCCGCTCCGGCTGTTCCCGCACCATGGCGGCCACCGCCCGGGCGTGGCCCCCGAACCGGCCGGCGAGATGGGCCACGACCTCGGCCGGCAGCCCGAGCCGCTCGGCGGCGCCGGGCTCGGTCAGCTCCTCGTAGCCGTCGGCGCCGAAGAGCGGGGTCGACCCGGAGCGGGAGCCGGGCACCCGGACCGGCCGGTCCCTGCGGATGACCCGGACGGCCTCGTCGACGGTGTCCTCGGCCATGGCCCGGTAGGTGGTGAGCTTGCCGCCGACGATCGTGACGAGCCCGCTCGGCGCCACCCGGACGGAATGGCGGCGGGAGAGGTCGGCGGTCTTCGACGTCGGCGCCGCCGATCCGGCCGGCCCCGACCCGCCGACCAGCGGCCGCAGCCCGGCCCAGGTGCCGAGGACCTCGTGACGGCCGACCGGTTTGGTGATCCAGCCGTTGAGGGCAGCGAGGAGGTAGTCGACGTCGGCGGCGGTGCACTGGGGCTCGTCGAGCGGGCCGTCGTAGTCGGTGTCGGTCGTGCCGACGTAGATCCGGTCGCCCCAGGGGACGACGAAGACCGACCGGCGGTCGCCGGGCACGGGCAGGACGGCGGCGATGTCGAGCGCCGGCCGCCCCGCCGGCAGCATGATGTGCACGCCCTTGGCCGGACGGATCGAGTGGGGGTTGGTGCCCTCGTCGAGGGCGCGGAGCTCGTCGGCCCACACCCCGGCGGCGTTGATGACGGCGGTGGCCCGGGTCTCGATCCGGCCGCCGGCCAGGCAGTCGGTGAGGACGGCGCCGTCGATGCGCCCACCGGCCCGCAGCAGGCCGGTGGCCTCCACCCGGTTGGCCACCACGGCGCCGAGGGAGGCGGCGGTCTTCACCACCGTCAGCGTGAGGCGGGCGTCGTCGACCCGGGCGTCGTAATAGAGGAAGCCGGCGGCCAGCTTGCGCCCGTCGAGGTCGGGCATCAGCTCCAGGGCCTCCCGCCTCGACAGCCGCTTGTGCAACTTGCCGATGCGGGCGCCGCCGGTGGCGTCGTACATCCACAGGGCGGTGCCGACCCCCCGGGCGTAGGCCCGGGCCTTCGCCTGACCGGCCATCCCGCTGGCGAACACCGGGATGAGGAACGGCAGCGGCTTGACCAGGTGGGGGGCGAGGCGGAGCAGCCGCTGCCGCTCGGCCAGAGCCTCGTAGACGAGGCGGAATTCCTTCTGCTGGAGGTAGCGGAGCCCGCCGTGGACGAGCTTGGAGGAGCGCGACGACGTGCCGGCGGCGAAGTCGCCCCGTTCGACGAGGGCCGTCCGCAGGCCCCGGCCGGCGGCGTCGAGGGCCACCCCGGCGCCGGTGATACCGCCCCCGATGACGAGCAGGTCGAACGACTCGGAGCCGAGGCGCTCCAGGTTCTGTTCCCGCTGGCCGGCGTCGAAGTTCACCGCCCGCGGATGCTAGCGACCTGCCGGGATCACCCCGCGGTCCCGTCCGTCCGACCGCCGTCGGACGAAGTTCGACATTCCCGGCATAGCGCGGCGTGCGAACGGGAATAGGCGTGTGATGAGTTTTCTTGGGTCTCGTCGCGGGGAGATGCTGTCGTGAGTAGCGCGGTCTTGGAGCGGAGGAACCGGCCGAAGGAGGTGAGCGGGCCGATGGCTCAGAACTGGCGCACCATCGGCCTGTGCCGGGGCAGCGACACCATGGTGTTCTATCCGCCATCGGATGACGACGGTCTCGCCGTCGAGGCGAAGATGATCTGCGACATGTGCGCCGTCCGCCGGCCCTGCCTGGAGTTCGCCCTGGCGACCCGCGAGAAGCACGGCGTGTGGGGCGGCCTGACCGAACGGGAGCGCCGGAGGGTGCTCCGTCAACGGCGCCGCAGCGCCTAGCCGCCCCAACCGGGAACGACAGCGCCCGGGCAGTACGCTCGCTGGGCGATGTCGACCGATGCCGACACTCTCTGGCCGGACCTGCTGGCCAAGCTGATGCGGGGGGAGGATCTCGCCCCCGACGAGGCAGGCGGGGCGCTGTCCTCGATCCTCGAGGGACGGGCCACGCCAGCTCAGATCGCCGGCTTCGCGGTCGCCCTGCGGGCCAAGGGCGAGACGCCGGCCGAGATGGCCGCCCTGGTCCGCACGATGCTGGCCTACGCCGAACGGGTCGAGGTCGCCGGGCCGCTGCTCGACACCTGCGGTACCGGCGGCGACCGGTCGTGCAGCATCAACGTCTCGACGCTGGCCGCCCTCGTGGCCGCCGGCGCCGGCGCCCGGGTGGCCAAGCACGGCAACCGGTCGGCGACGTCGTCCTGCGGCTCGGCCGACCTCCTCGAGACGCTCGGCGTGGCCGTCGACCTCGGCCCGGCCGGCGTCGCCCGCTGCATCGACGAGACGGGGATCGGGTTCTGCTACGCCCCTCGCTACCACCGGGCGCTCCGGCACGCCGGGCCCGTCCGCCGGGAGCTCGGGGTGCCCACGACCTTCAACTTCCTCGGGCCGCTGGCCAACCCGGCGGGCGCCCGCCGCCAGACGATCGGCGTCGGCGACGCCGCCATGGCCGAGCGGATGGTGGCCACCCTGGTCGAGCTCGGTACGGAGCGGGCCCTGGTGTTCTTCGGCCACGACGGCCTCGACGAGCTGACGACCACCACGACGTCGGCGGTGTGGGAGGTGGTCGACGGCGACGTCCGGTTCTCCAACCTCGACCCCACCGAGCTCGGGATCCCGCTGGCCGCCCCGGAGGACCTCGTCGGGGGCGACCCGGCGGCCAACGCCCGGATCGCCCGGGCCGTGCTCGACGGGGCGGCGGGCCCGCAGCGCGACGTCGTCGTCCTCAACGCCGCCGCCGGCCTGCTGGCCGCCGGGCTGGTGGCCGACATGGCCGCCGGCGTCGACGCGGCGGCCGGCTCCCTCGACGGCGAACGGGCGGCCGCCGTCCTCGACCAGCTCGTCAAGGTCAGCCGGAAGGCGGCCGAGGAGGAGACGGCCTGATGGGGGTGACGGGCTGATGGCGGAGACAGCCTGATGGCGGCGGGTCTCCAGTGCCCCGGCTGCGGCCACGTCCACCCGGCCGGGCTGCCCGAGATCGCCCGGGGCGACGCCACCTTCCGCTGCTACGGCTGCTACCGAACGCTCAGCGTCCCCGACGGCTGGACGGGCCGGCCGGCAACCCGTCCGGCGGCGCCCCGGCCGGGCGTCACGGTGGATGCTCCAGCCGGGGCGGGCACCCGCGATGCGCGCCGGGCCCGGTTGGCGGGGCGCGGTGGGGAGTGGGGTGAC
>JAICYE010000559.1 GCA_025934385.1 Acidimicrobiia bacterium
CGGCCGAGCGCGACGCCGAGCTCGAGCGGCTGTTCACGGAGTTCGGCCGGGCCCGGCGGGCCGTCCTCCAGGCGGTGTTCGACCGGGCCGCCGCCCGGGGCGAGCTGCGCCCGGGCCTCGACATCGACGTCGCCATCGACACCCTCGTCGGGCCGATCTTCACCCGGCGGCTCATCACCCGGGTCCCGGTGACCCGCAAGCACGCCGCCGCCGTCCTCGACCTGCTGCTGCCGGTCCTCCAGCGGAGCTGACGCCGCCGGAGCGGCGGTCAGGCCGGGCGGGGCGCCTCGGGGCGGTTGCCGGCCACGAAGTTGCGGAGGCCCTCGATCATCTCGGGGTCGGTGGCCGCCGGACGGCCCAGACCCGACTCCAGGTACAGGCCGGCCTCGAGGTCGAGGCCGAAGGTGGCCAGCGTTGCCGCCCGGTCGGTGCGAAGGCTCGACTGGGGGTAGCCGGCGATGCGCTCGGCCAGCTCCAGTGCCCGGTCGAGCGCGCTCCCCGATGGCACGACCTCCTGGACGAGCCCCATGGCCTGGGCCCGGGCGGCGTCGATGCGGACGCCGGTCTCGATCAGGTACAGGGCGTTGCCCTGGCCCACGATCCGGGGGAAGCGCTGGGTGCCGCCGTCGATGAACGGCACGCCCCAGCGGCGGTTGAGGGCGCCGAACTCGGCGTTGGCCGAGGCGATGCGGAAGTCGCACCAGCAGGCCAGCTCCATGCCGCCGGCGAAGCAGTAGCCGTTGACGGCGGCGATCGTCGGCTTGCCCGGGTCGAGGTGGGCGAACCCGATCGGCCCGGCCCGCTCCGTGTGGGCGTGGTGGAGCAGCGCGTCGACGTCTTTCAGGTTGGCACCGGAGCAGAACGAGCGGTCGCCGGCGCCGGTGACGATCAGCACGCGGGCCGAGTCGTCGGCGGCGAAGGCGCCGATGGCCTCGGCCATTCCGACGGCCATGCCGGCGGTGATGCTGTTGTGGGCCTCGGGCCGGTTGAGCGTGACCACCGTGACGGCGCCGCGCTGCTCGACCAGCAGCTCGTCCATGGGAACCTCCGTGGGCGTCCCGGGCGGGAGCGCCCCGGAGGCTACGCCGTCTCGGTCCGGGACTGGCGAGCCGTGTGCCGGCGGCCGGGCCGCCGGGCCGAGGGCGGCTCGGTTGTCGGCTGCGGGTGGTCGGCGACGGTGGCGGCCGTCCCGGCGGGGCCGGACCTGGTTGCGGGCGTCCTGCGGTGGCCGGACTTGTCGTGCCGGGCCACGGTGCCCGGCCCGGCCGGCCGGCCGCCGGAGCCGGCGCCGTTCGAGGTGACGGCCACGGTGGTGGCGGATACCGGGGCGGTCGGCGGGGTCGTCGCCGCCACGGCCAGCAGGGCGGCCACCGGCGGCACGGTGGCAACGGCGGGAACGACCGTCGGGCCGGCGTCGACCCGGAGGAGCGCCGGGGGGTTCGACGCCCGGGTGACGGCGCCGATCGCCGCCCGGCCCGGTCCGCCGAGGGCGACGGACTGCGCCATCGCCTCGGCGACCGACGGGCCGCCGGACGCCGCGGCGATGAGTTCCGGGCCAGGCCCGCCGGCGACGTCCGGTCCGGCGGACGCCGACGCGGCCACCGCGGCCGGTGCCGAATCCGCTCCACCGCCGGCTGGGGTGGCGTCAGGCAGGAGACCGGCGACGTAGGCCTGCACGGCCGGCAGCGCCAGCCCGTCGGGGCCGGGCGCCGTCCCCGGCGTCATCAGCCAGGGCACGGCCACCATCCCGATGAGCCAGACGGCCACCACCGACACTGCCGAGGCCACCGGCCAGATGGCCCGCCTGGTCCGGGGGTCCCGGGCCCGCCGCCGGCGCGACAGC
>JAICYE010000359.1 GCA_025934385.1 Acidimicrobiia bacterium
CACCGACGTCTCCGTCCTCGACGTGTCGGGGGCGGCGCTCGCCGCCGCCCGGCGCCGGCTCGGGGCCGACGCCCGGCGGGTGGAATGGCTGCAGGAGGATCTCCTGCGGTGGACCCCCGTCCGCCGCTACGGCCTCTGGCACGACCGGGCCGTCTTCCATTTCCTCGTCGACGCAGAGGACCGGAAACGCTACCGGCGGCTCCTGGCCGGCGTCCTCCGCCCGGGCGGGACGGTGATCGTGGCCACGTTCGGCCCCGCCGGCCCCGCCCGGTGCAGCGGTCTTCCCGTCGTGCGCTACGGGCCCGAGGACCTCGCCGCCGCGGTCGGCGGCGACTTCGACGTGGTGGCGGTGCGGCACGAGGACCACACCACACCCGGCGGCGTCTCCCAGTCGTTCGTCTGGGTCGCCCTCAGGTCGCGGATCAGCCGGCCGTGTCGGCGACGATGTTCCTGAGCCAGCGGCCGACCCAGATCGGGTCGACGTCCTGGCCCTCGGCCTCGCGGAGGTGGGCGACGTGTTCGGCCACCGTCCAGTCGGGGTGAAGCGTCTGGGCGTCGCGCACGATCTGCCAGCTCGTCGGCTGCTGATCCTTCATGGAGCAAACATCGACATCTCTGGTCATCGCCTGAAGCGCGATCTGGCGGCGGGGCCCTCGCGTCGGAGACGGTCCATCAGCTCACCGAGGCCCACGACGGCGATGCCGATGGTCGCGTCGGAGACGCCGTAGGGAATCATGAGCCTGTCATCGTGGAGCAGAGCGCCGCAGGAGTACACGACGTTGGGGACGTACCCATCCCGCTCGGAGTCGTCGGGAACCATGAGGGGAGTGGACAGACGGGCCAGTATCCGGGCGGGGTTGTCGAGGTCGAGGAGGGCGGCGCCGATCGAGTAGACGCGCATCGGACCGACGCCATGGGTGAGGACGAGCCACCCGTCCGGCGTCTCGACGGGGGAACCGCAGTTGCCGAGCTGGAGGAGTTCCCAGGCGCGTTCGGGGGATTGGACGGTGGTCGCCGCCCCCCACGTCCGGCCGTCAGGTGAGAAGACGACGGAGTTCCGCTCGCGGTCCCAGCGGGAGAGGCCGACGTACCGGCCGGCGATGCGGCGGGGGAAGAGGGCGAGTCCCTTGTTCTTCGCCGCCGGCCCGGTGAGCTGGGTGATCCTGAACCGCCGGAAGTCGGCCGTCTCCAGCAACATGGGCGTGACGAGGACGCCGTCGAAGGCGGTGTAGGTGGCGTAGTAGGTGACGCTCCCGTCGTCGTCGGTGAAGCGGACGAACCGGGCGTCTTCCATCCCGTGGCTCTCGCTCGGGGCGATCGGCATGAGCACCCGCTCGGCGACGGTGGAATCCTGCGGGAACTCGATGTCGTAGTTGGAGACGGCGATCGAGCGGAACTGCGCCACTGTCTCCAGCACATCGGTGTGGGTCACGATCTGGTCTCCGAGATCGGCCAGGGCCCACTCGAGTTGGTCCGCAGTGAACTGGGTCGGGAGGGAATCGAGCACGAACGCGGCGCTCTCCCCCTGGCAGCCGAGCTCGGCCAGCTTTCCCCGGAACAGCTCCCGCTCGTAGAGGCCGGGAAGGTGCCGCCCCGTCTCGAGGAAGGAGCCGGGGTCGTCGACGCGGACCTCGCCCCCGGCGCTGATGACACCGGTGCGGAACCCGATAGAGGAGAGGTGCCCTTCCCCGACCGCCCGGACGCTCATCACGAACCGGGCTTCGCCGGGCCCCGTCCCTGCCTGGTCGGGGTGGAGGACGGCCGACGGGTTGCACAGCGCCGCCGCCTCGATCGAGTACTCGTTGGTGAAGTAGGCGCCCATCAGGAGCCGGCGGTCGGGTGACGGCGGGGTGCCCCCGGACAGCCGGTGGGCGACGAGCTCGAAATGCTCCTCCAGGATCGCCCGGAGCCGGCGGTGACGCCCCCCGAAGGCCGTCAGGACGTCGTCGAGGGCGGAGGCCACCTCGTCGTCGGACAGGGCCAGGATCCGCTCGACCACGCCCGCCGCCCGAGATTGACCGTAGCCCAGCATCTCCTGGCCGGGGAGGAACAGGCGGGTGACGACCCGGCGGGGATCGGGGCGGAGCCGTTGCGCTGTCCTCGTCACCATGGCCGGCTCGGCCGGTGCTGTCACGGATGGGCGCCGATGAGGTGGATGCCCTGCTGCAGCGTCGAGATCAGCGCGATCGTCGACTCGGCCCCCTGGTTGTCGTTGCGGCCGTCGCGCTCGAGGCCGTCGTAGCCACCGCCGGTCTGGGCGTCGTGCATCGGCACCTGCGTGTCGTTGTCGCCGAGAAACCAGGCCACGGCCCGGCTCACGCCGGCCACGTAGTCGATGTTGCCCGTCAGCAGGAAGGCGCGGGCGCAGGCGTCGGCGAGGGCGGCGGCCTCGATCGGCTGCTGGTCGAAGCCGGGCCGGGGTTCGCCCGGCCCCCACCCCCCGACCGGCGTGAGCGACAGGTGCGCGCCGGCGGTCTCGACGTCGAGCAGCCAGTCGAGCAGCCGGAGCCCCTGTTCGGCGAGGTGGTCGTCGTCGAGCGCCGAGCCGGCGGCGAGCAGGGCTTCCGGCCAGCGGGCGTTGGCATAGGTCAGGCGTGGCTCGGGCCACGGCCAGGCGTCGTCGCCCCGCCCGGAGAGCGTGTCGCCGGCGGCCTTCAGGAGATCCCGGGCCGGTCCGTGGTCGGACCGCACGGTGAGAACCTCGGCGGCGCCCAGGGCGGCGAAGGCCATGGCCCGCGGGGCCGGCGACCGGCAGGCTGCGCCGTTCTCGAAGTGTGTGAGGGCATCGGCCCGGAAGCGGGCCGATCGGCCGCGGGCGGCCGCCGTGCCCGATCCCCACAGCCCCCGGCCCCACCAGTCGCCGAGCCCCGGCCCATCCGCCCACCGGCGGTCGTAGCCGAGACGATTGTGGCTGGCGCCGTCGCCGGCCTGGGCGTGGACGAGGAAGGCGAGACATCGCTCGGCCAGCGCCGTGAGCGCCGCCGGGGGCGACGGTTGGCGGGCGATCACGACCAGGGCCCGGGCGGCGTCGTCGGTGCAGTAGCCGTCCCGGCGCCGGGGCACTGCGCCCCGGGCGTGTTCGAGGACGGCGGTGTCGTCGCTCAGGCGCAGCAGATGATCGAAGGGCGGTTCGGGGACGCTCACGCGACGGCGGCGTCTCTTGCTTCGACCAACCCGCCGGCCAGGGCCCGGTACCGCTCGGCCACCGCCGGCCAGAGGAGCTGAGGGGCCGCGGCCGCCGCCGCCGCGCCGAGGCGGCCGGCGAGACCGGGCTCGGTCAGGACCCGCCGCAGTGCCGCCGCCATCGCCGCCGGGTCACGGTGGGGGACGACGAGGCCGGCTCCCGCCCGCAGCAACTCCACGGCGTGGGGAAACCCCGTGGCGATCACGGGCTTGCCCGCCGCCAGCGCCTCGACCAGCACTCCGGACGTCACCTGCTCCGGC
>JAICYE010000277.1 GCA_025934385.1 Acidimicrobiia bacterium
ACAAGCGCAAAGAGGAGATCACGAGCTGAGGCGCTGAGGGGTAGCGTCCACTCGCAATGGACGCCACCCCTCCCGCACTCGACGTCGTGGCGGTGGGCTCCGCCATCGTCGACGTCCTCGCCCACGTCGACGACGGCCTCATCGCCGCCCACGGCCTGACCAAGGGGACGATGACGCTCGTCGACCTCGACCGGTCGGCGGCCATCTACGACAGCATGCCGCCCGGCGTCGAGGTGTCGGGCGGCTCGGCGGCCAACACCGCCGCCGGCGTCGCCTCGCTCGGCGGACGGGCGGCGTTCATCGGCAAGGTCCGCGACGACGTCCTCGGCGAGATCTTCGCCCACGACCTGCGCTCCACCGGCGTGGTCTACGAGACGCCGCCGGGGACGTCGGGCCCGCCCACCGCCCGGTCGCTCATCCTCGTGACCGGCGACGCCGAGCGGACGATGAACACGTATCTCGGCGTGGCGGGGGAACTCGGCGCTGGCGACATCGACGAAGCTCTGGTGGCGTCGGCCCGCATCACCTACGTCGAGGGCTACCTCGTCGGGCTGCCGAGCGCCGAGGGGGCGCTGGCGGCGGCCGCCGCCGCCGCCCACCGGGCCGGGCGGAGGGTTGCCCTGACCCTGTCGGACCCGGCCTGGGTGGCCTTCCAGCGGGATGCCTTCAAGGCGCTGCTGCCCGACGTCGACATCCTGCTGGCGAACGCGGCGGTGGCGTACGAACTCACCGGCGAGCGCACCGCCGAGCAGGCACTGGCCGCCCACATCGCCTGGGGGGGCTCTGCCCCCTCAGGCACCCCCGCGGTCGTCGCTGTGACCAGGGGGGCGAACGGCGCCATTGCCTCCGATGGCAAGGAGACCGTGGGCGTGCCGGCCATGCCGGTTACCGCCGTCGTCGACACGACCGGCGCCGGCGACCTCTTCGCCGCCGGCTTCGTGCTGGGGCTGGCCCGGGAGCGCCCGCTCACCGATTCTCTCCGGCTCGGGGCGCTGGCCGCCGCCGAGGTCATCAGTCACACCGGCGCCCGGCCGCAGACGGCGCTGGCCGAACTGGCCGCCGCCGACGGGCTGGCCGTCTGATGGCCCTCTGATGGCCGGGGGCCCGGACTGGAAGACGCTCGGCGACGAGGCGTTGGAGATCGCCCGCCAGTACCTCCGGATCGACACCACCAACCCTCCGGGCAACGAGACGCCGGCGGCGGAGTTCCTGGCCGGGATCCTGCGCGACGCCGGACTCGAGACCGAGGTGCTGGAGAGCGAGCCCGGGCGGGGCAATGTCGTGGCCCGCCTTCCCGGACGGGCCGGCGACCCGGCCAATGCGCTGTGTCTGCTCCACCACCTCGACGTGGTCCCGGCCGACCCGTCCGAATGGTCCGTCGACCCGTTCGGTGCGGAGGTCCGCGACGGCTACCTCTGGGCCCGGGGAGCGATCGACATGAAGGGCATGGGCGTGATGCAGCTCATGACGATGTTGGCGCTCGCCCGGGACCGGTCGACCGCGCTCGACCGCGACGTCCTGTTCGTGGCCGTGGCCGACGAGGAGGCCGGCGGGTGGAAGGGCGCGGGCTGGCTCACCGAGCACCACCCCGACCTCGTCGCCTGCCGCGACGTCATCAACGAGGGCGGCTACGGGCTGTCGGAGACCCGGCCGCCGATCATGGCCTGCGCCCTGTCGGAGAAGGCCGTCCGCTGGCTCCGGCTCACCGCCCGGGGGACGCCGGGCCACGGCTCCATGCCCCCCGTCGAGCAGGCGATCGAGAAGCTCCTGGCCGCCCTCGGCGACATCGCCGCCCACCCGCCGGCGTTGGGCCTCTCCCCGCTGGTCGAGCGGACCTTCCGGGCCATGGCCGCCGGGGCTTCGGGTGTCCGGCGCAAGGGGCTGGAGACCATCCTGCGGCCCGAGGCCCGCCGGCTGCTGCCAACGCTCGGCCGGCGACTTCCCCGCTACCAGCGGGCGCTGCTCGGCGACACCATCTCGATGACCCGGCTCGATGCCGGCTACAAGGAGAACGTCGTCCCCGGCACGGCCTCGGCCACCCTGGACTGCCGGCTGGTCCCGGAGACCGATCCCGACGAGTTCGTGGCCGGGCTCTCGGCCCGGATGGCCCGCTACGACGTCCGCTGCGAGGTGATCTTCTCCGACGGGCCGTGCGGCGTCTCCGAGGGCCCGTTGCTGCCGCTGCTCGACGCGGTCTGCTCCGAATCGTTCCCCGACGTCACCTTCGCCCCCGCCCTGTGCCCGGCCTTCACCGACTCCCGCTTCTTCCGCCAGCAGGGCGCCGATGCCTACGGCCTCATCCCCGTCATGCTGTCGAACGACGAGGTCGCCACCTTCCACGGCATCGACGAGCGCATCCCGATCGAGGGGCTCAAGAAGGGCTGCGAGGTCGTCTACGAGATCACGAGGCGCGCCTGCCGCCCCTGACCCCCGCCCGGACGAGGGCGCAGTGCTTGCACACCGTCCCGAGGCGGCGGACCTCGAGCAGGCAGCGATCGCACAGGCGACGGCGGCAGTCCCGGCAGGTGCCGGAGGCGTCGGTGTCGTAGTGCTCTTCGCAACGGCCCACGGAGTGAGAAATCGACAGCCCTTTGCAGTCCGTTAACGTCGGCGAGCAGAATTCGGCCGGTTCAGGGGCGGCGCAAGCCGCATACTCTCCGTTCATGGAGCGACTCCCCCGGTACCGGACCGGCAACCCCGAGCTCGACGCGGCCATCGCCGAGCTCGTGACCCGGGCGGGCGCCACCGGCCACGTCGACCTCGTCTTCGAGATGATCGTCTCGGCCCTGCGGATGGCCCGCGACGGCGCCGCCCGGGGAGACTTCAAGATCGCCAACTCGGCCCTCAAGGAGATGAGATACGCCTTCCATGTCTTTGCGCCCTATCGGGGCCAGCGGAAGGTGGCGATCTTCGGCTCGGCCCGGACGATGCCGGAGGATCCGCTCTACGAGCAGGCCCGGGCCTTCGCCGCCGCCATGGCCGAGCGGGACTGGATGGTCATCACCGGCGCCGGCCCCGGGATCATGTCGGCCGGCATCGAGGGGGCCGGCACCGAGAACTCCTTCGGGGTCAACATCCGGCTGCCGTTCGAGGCGGCCACGAGCCAGTTCATCGCCGACGACCCGAAGCTGATCAACTTCCGGTACTTCTTCACCCGCAAGCTGAGCTTCATCAAGGAGTCGCACGGCTTCGTGCTGCTTCCCGGCGGCTTCGGCACCATGGACGAGGCCTTCGAGCTCCTCACGCTCGTGCAGACGGGCAAGTCGCACCCCGCTCCGGTCGTCCTCCTCGAGGTTCCCGGGGGAACGTACTGGGCCAGCTGGAAGCGCTTCGTCGAGGAGGAACTCCTCGTCCGGCGGCTGATCTCGCCCGACGACCTCGACCTGGTCCACATCACGGCCGACGTCGACGACGCCGTCCGGGAGATCGAGGGCTTCTACTCCAATTACCACTCGATCCGCTTCGTCGACCGGGCCTTGATCCTGCGGCTCCACCGCCTCCCCTCCGAGGAGGAGCTCGAGCGGCTCAACGAGGACTTCGCCGACATCGTGACCGCCGGCCGCATCGAGCCGGCCCCGGCGTCGCCGGCCGAGGTCGCCGACCACGACCACGTCGAACTGGCCCGCCTGCGGCTGCGGTTCGACCGCACCCACTGGGCCCGGCTCCGCAAGCTCATCGACGCCCTCAACCACCCGGCCAGGAGCGACAGCGCCAGCCGGCCGGCCCCGGCGGTGTCGGACCGGCCCGACACGGTGTCCGGCGACCCCGGGCCCAACGACCCCGACGTCGCCTGAAAACGGGCCTCCCGCCACCGTGCGGGGGATTGCTACCACGCAGCGCGTCATAAGGGGCGGCCGGAGGCGTTCATTGGTCGTGGCGCAACGAGCCCACCCGCCGGGCGCCACCGAGGGGACGGATCGCCACCCCGTCCCCTGTTCCGGGATTCCTTTTCGTGTCAACGGCCAGAACGACCGCCAGGTCGAAAAGGAATCCCGTTTGTCGAAAGCCCCTGACCGGGCCGGCCGCAGCTGGGGGACGGCCGGCCCGCCAGGGGTCTTTCTTGTGTCAAACGGTGAACTGGTACGACGACCAGGTCACCGACCACGGCCGGCATGGGCAGGGGCCCCATGCTCGGAGGAGCCCGGCGGACGCCGGGCGGGGGCGGCGGAGCCGCCCAGAATCACGGCTTCTCGATCGGGACCCGGACGGAGTTCCCCCATTCCGTCCACGAACCGTCGTAGTTGCGGACGGTCGGGTAGTCGAGCAGCTGAG
>JAICYE010000088.1 GCA_025934385.1 Acidimicrobiia bacterium
CGTTGCAGCGAGGTGAGGTCGATCCCCGCCGCCGCCTTCTCCCCGTAGCGCATCATGAGCCGGGCGGCGGTGGGGGAGGTGAACATGCCGGTGACGACGTTGTCCTCGACGATCTTGTAGAAGGCCTCGGGGCCCGGGTGGTCGATGGCCCCCTCGAAGGCGATCGTCGTCGCCCCGGCCAGCAGCGGGGCGTAGACGATGTAGCTGTGGCCGACGATCCAGCCGATGTCCGACGTCGACCACCACACGTCGTCCGGCCCGAGGTCCATGACCCACTGGCCGGTGGAGTTGATGCCGACCTGGTACCCGCCGTGGACGTGGACGGCCAGCTTCGGCGACGCCGTGGTCCCCGAGGTGGCCAGGATGAAGGCCGGCTCGTTGGCCTCCATCGGTTCGTGGCCGCTGCGCTGCCCGGCGCCGCCGGCCAGGAACTCGTCCCAGGTGATGTCCCGCCCGGCCTGCATCGGACAGGCCTCGGCCCGGCGCTGGAGCACGACGACCTTCTCCACCGCGTGGTCGCCGCTGTCGAGGGAGGCGTCGACGATGGCCTTGAGGTCGACGGCCTTGCCCTTGCGCCACGTGATGTCGCCGGCGAAGACGGCCTTGGAACCCGACAGGCGGATGCGCTCGCCGAGCGCCCCGGATCCGAACCCGGCGAAGACGACCGAGTGGATGGCCCCGATGCGGACGACGGCCAGCATGAGGATGATGGCCTCGGGCATCGTCGGCATGTAGACGGTGACCCGGTCGCCCTTGCCGACGCCGAGACCCCGCAGCGCGCCGGCCACCCGCTCCACCTCCCGCAGGAGCTGGCCGTAGGTGTAGGTCCGCCGCTCGCCCAGCTCGTTGACGCCGATGAGGGCGCCGTGGCCGGCCCGGCCGGCGGCGACGTGGCGGTCGAGGCAGTTCCAGGCCATGTTCGTCTCGGCGCCGCTGAACCATGTGAAGGTCGGCGGCGTCCAGTCGAAGACCCGGTCCCACTTGCGGAACCACGGCAGCCGTTCGGCCTCCCGGGCCCAGAACCCATCCGGGTCCCGGCGGGCTTCCTGCTGCATGCGGCGCACCATCGGGTTCACGACGTCCACGGCTCCCCCTTCGCTGCCGTCCGAGTTCGACTCCGGACCTTCGACGTTAGCAACCAGCCGCCGGCCCCCAACGCAGCCGCCGCCGCGGCCAGGGCGGCGTAGGCCCCGAGGGACCGGCCGCCTCCGCTCGACCCGCCGGCCGCCTGCCGGCGCAGTGTGGCGATCGGCACCCCCCGGGTCACACCGTCGACGGCGGCCCGCCGGTCGGCGATCAGGTAGGGGATCGACCAGTTCTTGACCGTGACGGCCTTGCCGGCCTTGACGACGGCCGCCGGCGGGTCGGCCTTCGGCGCCGCCGCCCGGAACTCCGGCCAGCTCCAGCGGGGCGTGTCGGACACAGCCTGCCACTGCGGCCCGGCGGCGGGGTCGGCCTCGGCCGGCGGGTCGTGGCCCAACGACTGCTCGATCTCGGCCCACGTCGGGCTCCGCAGGTTGACCTCGGTGATCTTCGGCCCGATGCGGGCGAAGGGCTCGCCGTCCCGGCCCAGGACGACCACCGGATCGGTACCGAGGTTCTCGACGAACACGGCCGGGACGGTGGCGGACGGGACGACCTGGATCTTCACGCCGTCGGCCGGGTTCGGCGGCGAGTGCTGCACCATGGTGTAGGACCCGGTCGGCGGGCGGAACTCGAAGCGGCCCTTCACCTCGCCGGGCTGGCCGGCGCCGTCACCGACCCGGAAGGGGATCCGCCACGTGCCGAGCACCGCCGGCTGGTTGGCCTTGACGATGGCCGGCGGCACGTAGCTGACGGTCGGATGGAGGCGGTGGTCGTACCAGCCCCACTCCGGCTGGGCCGAGATCTTCCGCCAGCTCGGCGTCACGCCGGGCCCGGGCTTCGCCTCGGGGGGGAACTGCGACAGCCCCTCGGGGGCATTGGAGGCGTAGAACGTCGGCGAGGCGAAGTTGCCCTCCACGCCGGCCGGCCCGATCCGGAGGAACGGCTCGCCGGAGTCGGCCAGGAACGTGATGACCTGCGGCGTCCGGTTGCCCACCAGCATCTCGTAGTTGACCGAGTAGGCGACCTGGATGGTGATCCCGGGCGGCAGCGGCGACAGCTGGTCGATGACCGGCTGGGTCAGGCCGTCGCCGCCGTGGGCCGAGGCCGGGGTGGCCACCGGCCCGACCGTGAGCGCCGCGGCGGCGGCCACGGCCAGGGTGAGGAGGAGCGGGGCGCGATGGCGGGTCAACGGAGTGGCCGCGGATGACTGCGGTTCGGGATGACGGCAGGGAGCCGGCTCGTGTCCTCGTCGGGAGGGGCGGAGCCGTTGACCGGGGCGGGCGCCTCGGAGGCGAAGGGCTGGAGCGCCTCGGCCCGGTCGCGGCGGCCGACCTCGACCATGCGGGCCACCGACGGGATCGGGCCCTGCAGGCTCTTCCGGTTGACCACCAGGTAGTAACGGCCGGGCGGCGCCACCGTGCCCGACGGCGGGGCGGTGGCGGTCAGGCGGTCGTCGCCGCTCCGGGTGAACTCCAGTTTCAGCGCCCGCTGGTCGGAGTCGTTGGCGTGCTCCGGCGACGGCGTCCGCAGCAGCACGACCGAGTCGATCAGCCCGGCGTCGGGAGTGTCGATGTCGAACGAGTCGCCGTAGCCGAGGCCCCGCGGCACGCTCCCGATCACCGGCCGGGGTCCCCGGAAGAGGTAGGGCGGGCTCCAGATCTCGAAGCTGGGATCGTCGTCGTTGTTGGCGAACGGGCGGCCGACGTCGTGGTTGCCGTCGCCGGCGACGCCGTAGCCGGCAGGGATCGGGGCGTTGCCGCCGAGCAGCACCCGCATGTCGGGGAGCAGCAGCGCCGAGTTGTGGTAGCCCCGGTCCCGGGCCTGCGGGGCGACGTCGGTCCATGTTCCGCTGGCGGGGTCGTACAGCTCCGGAATCCGGACCGCCACGCCCAGGCCGGGGGCGGCGGCGTCGTCCTTGTCGTCGCCGCCGACGGCGAGGACCTGCCCGTCCGGCAGCAGGACGCCGGAGCCGAACCAGCGGGCGTGGTGGAGGTTCCCGGTCGTGCGGCTGTTGACGGTGCCGTTGGCGTCGATCGCCGTGAGCGTCGTCACGGGGTTGGCCGGTAGCCACGACCCGGGCGGCGGCCCCAGCACGCCGCCGAAGGTGAGGAGCGTCATCTGGTCGTAGGGCGGCTCCAGCGTCAGCGGCACCACGAAGGCGCCGTTGCGGGCGCCGAGCGGGGCGGGGCCCGCCACCGACCACGTCTTCTTCTTGGGGTCGTAGAACTGGTACAGGGCGGTGGTGGCCCCGTCGGGCGACTGGCCCGACGGGCCCGACATCTGGCCGACGGCGGCGTAGAGGAACCGGCCGTCGGGGGCGAGGACGATGCGGGGTTGCAGCGGCAGCCCGTTCTCCGACGCCGGCCCGGCGTCGTTCTCCTCCCAGGTGTTCGTGTCGGCGTGGTACGTCTCGGTCCGCCGGGCCTGGCCGAGCGGCGTGTCGCTCCCGAACCGGGTGGCGCCGCCGAAGACGATGGCGTTGCCGTCGGCACCGATGACCACGTGGGGGTACCACCGGCCGTGCTGCATCGGTGCCGCGGGCCGGAACGACCCGGTCGCCGGGTCGAACAGCGCGGCGTTGTCGGCGTCGGTGCCGCCGACGATCAGCAGCCTCCCGTCCGGCAGCTCGGTGAGGTCGGCGCAGAACAACCCACCGGCGGGCAGCCCCGGCTCGGTCCACTCCGGCGCGCCGGAGCGGAGGTCGAGGATGCGGGCCTGCCCGTGGCCGTTGGCCGGCTCCGGCCACGGGCCAGCCGGCCGCCGGGCGTTCTCCTGGCTCTCCAGGCCGTCGAAGAAGAAGACGCGGCCGTCGGGGAGTACCGCCATCTCCACCGCCGCGGGCTTGCATCCGGTCTCCGGCTGGCAGCGGGGCTCTCCCGCGCCGCCCTCCTCGAACGGCGGCGTCCAGGCGCCGACGATCTCAGGCCGGCCCGTCGCCGCCGCCCGGGCCCGGATCGGGGGGATGGGCCCGCCGACCACCGGAAGCGCGGCGAGACCGGCGACGGCCGCGACGGTGCTCGTCACGGCGCCGGCGCGCCATTTCCCCCGAAGGCCCATGGGCACCAAGTGTGGCCGCCGGTGGGCCGTCCTCCAAGGCGGGCCCGCCATGTCTCGGACGGGCGGTGATCGGGAGCTTCACCCGCCGCCCCCGAGGACGCGAAACCGCCCGCCGGGGGGACGGCGGGCGGTTCGGGGCGTCGGCCGCTGGTTGATCAGTGCGAGGTGCACTCCGGCAGGCCGGCGGTGTGGAACTGGAAGTCCGAGATCACGAAGTTCTTGATCGAACTGGGGCCGCCGCTGGCCGTCTGGCTGCCGGGGACGGGGAACGTCACCTCGGCCTGGCCGGGCCGGGCGTCGACCCGCTGGCCCGCCACCTGGACCGTGAACTGCTTGTGGGACCCGTCGTTGTAGTCGACGGTCACCACCAGGCTGTCGAGCTCGATCTGCTTCGTGCTCTCGTTGACCACCGTGGCCGTCAGGGCGTTGGTGCTCGGGGCCGCACCGGCCACGAGGTTGGCCTTGGCGCTGGCCGTGCCGGTGCCGCAGTCGATCACCTGGGGCTGCGCCGCCGCCTGGGTCTGCTGCGGGGGAGCGGTGGTTGTCGTGGGCGTGGACCGGGGGCGGTAGGCCGTCGTCGTGGTCGACTTCGGGCGGGTGGTCGTGGTGGTGACCGGGGCGGCGGTGGTCGTGGTCGCCGGGGCGAGCGTCGTGGTCGTCGACTCGGGGGCCGCGGCCGGCATCGTCGGCGGGGTGGGGGCCGGCGCCGCCGCCGCCTCGATCACCGCCGGGAGGGAACGGGTCGCCGCCACGCCTGACTGGGCCTGCTTCGACTGCTTCCCACTGTCGGGGTTGCTGACCAGTGCGGTCAGCACGCCGACGCCCAACAACAGGGGAATGGCGAGGGTCAGAAGCTTGCGCATTTTCCGTCCGTTCCGCTGGAAGGCCCTGTCACCTGGAGAAATTGGTAACGAAGGCAGTGTGCAATGGGCTTCGGTGACTAGTGAAGAGACACAAAGTGGACAAGTCGGGCGAAGCTTAAATCCGGGGTGCACAAACCTGGCGGATATCACCAGTCGGCTGGCAGAATTGCTTGCGATTAGCCTCGCGCCGTGAATATCGACGCCGTCCTCGACCTGCTGAGCGATACCGCCGCGGCGGTGGGACTAGCCCTCCGGCCGGTGGACGGCGACCCGAGGCGGGCCCGCACCGACCGGGCCGGCCAGTACGCCATCGACCTCGTGGCCGACGAGGCCGCCCTCGGGGTGCTGGGCCGGGCGCCGGTGGCGGTGCTGTCGGAGGAGTCGGGTTGGAGCGGGCGGGCGGGCGCAGCCGTCACCGTCGTCCTCGACCCGGTGGACGGGTCGACCAACGCCTCGCGCCATATTCCTTACTGGGCGACCTCGCTCTGCGCCCTTGATGGCGACGGGCCGCTGGCCGCATTGGTGGTGAACCAGGCCACCGGCGTCGCCACGACGGCGGTGCGGGGCGGCGGCGCCTGGCGGGGCGGCGAGGCCATCGCCCCCCGGAAGATCGAACGGGTGGAGGACGCGCTCGTGGCCCTGTCGGGCCGTCCGGGCCGGTGGCTGGCCTGGAAGCAGTTCCGGGCGCTGGGGTCGGCGGCGCTCAGCCTGTGCGACCTGGCCGCCGGGGCGCTCGACGGGCTGGTCGACGGTGGCGCCTGGCACGCCCCCTGGGACTACCTCGGCGGGCTGCTCGTCTGCCGGGAGGCGGGGGCGGAGGTGATCGACGTCGCCGGCCGGGAGCTGGTGGTGCTCGACGCCGACGTCCGCCGGCAGATCCTGGCGGCGGCCACGCCGGCGCTGCTGGAGGAGCTCCGGCCCGCGCTGCCGGTCGCGCCGGGGGGCGGGCCGGCATGAGCGTCGTGGGTTCCGACGACCTCGTCCACCTCGGCGCCGTGGCCGAGGCGGCGGCCCGGGCCGGCGGGCGCGTGGTGGCCGAGCACTTCGGCCGGCTGGCGGCCGGCGTCCATTCCAAGGCGCCGGGCGACTACGTCAGCGAGGTCGACCTGCAGAGCGAGGAGACGGTACGGGAGGCGCTGGCCAAGGACGCGCCCGGCGTCGCCTTCTTCGGCGAGGAGGGCGGCGGCACCCGGGGGGACCTGTGGTGGGTCGTCGACCCGCTCGACGGCACGGCCAACTTCCTCCACGGCTTCCCGATCGTGGGGGTCTCGGTGGCGTTGGTGGAGGCCGGCCGGCCGGTGGTCGGCGCCGTCCACGCCCCGCTGCTGGGCGAGACGTACACCGCGGTGCGGGGCGGCGGCGCCTTCCGGGACGGGCGGCCGGTGCGGGTGGCGGAGCGTCCGCCGGCGTCGGCCATCTGCGCCACCGGCTTCCCGTTCAAGCGCAAGCACCGGCTCGACGACTACCGCCGGGTGTTCGAGGGCGCCTTCCTCGCTTTGGAGGACCTGCGAAGGGCGGGGGCGGCCAGTCTCGACCTGGCCTGGACGGCGGCCGGCATCTTCGACGGGTTCTTCGAGATCGGCCTGGGCAGCTGGGACGTCGCCGCCGGCGCTTTGCTCGTGGCCGAGGCCGGCGGCGTCGTGACCGACTGGGCCGGCGACGACGAGGCCTGGCTCACCAGCGGCGACATCCTGGCCGCGCCGGCGCCCGTCCACCGCGTGCTGCTGGATCTGGCCCAGGACGTCTGACCCGAGACGCGACTCACCGCCTCCAACCGGGCTGCTCTGGCTGGCTGGGGACAGCCGAGCGGGCTCTCAGTCGAGGCGGTGAGGTTCCTGTGAGGCGGTCACAGGAGGCACGTTCATCACGATACGGAAATCCGCCACGAGTGAACATCCCGCTGCCCGGCATCCTGGGATTCCGGCCAGCCTCACCATCAGAACTTTCGCCGCCGGAAGCGTCGGTCAGGTGCTCGGCCGGAAGGCCTCCGACAGCGAGCGGACCGGCATGCGGAGGGGGGCGAGCTCGTCGCCGAACGCCCGGTAGACGCCGTCGGTGAAGGCCGACATGCGCTGCTCGTTGCGGATCGGATCGGGGAGGCCGTTGCAGACGAGCACGGCGACGAGGCCGGCGTCGGGGTCGGCGAAGCCCCGGGACGACCCCATCCCGCCGTGGCCGAACGCCCGCCGCCCCGGCCCGCCGCTCATGCCGCCGGCCACCTGGACGCCGAGGCCCCACGGCGTCTTCATCCCGCCGAAGATCACGTCGGCCAGCCCGTAGCGGTGGACGGCGGACATCACCTCGACCGTGCGGGGCTCGAGCACCGGCGCCCCGGAGCCGAGCAGCGACTCGTAGAGCCGGCCGAGCTCCCGGGCCGGGCCGCGCATCCCACCGCCGGGCTCGACCTTGGCGATGTGCCAGGGCTCATTGTGGATCCGCTCGATGTGGTACGGGACCATGCGCAGGCCGCCGCTGTCCTGGACAGCAATGGCGTGACCCGTCCAGGCGACCGGCACGAGCCGGGGGCCGAGGGCGACCTGCTCGTCGACGGGCACGCCGAGGTGGCTCTCCTTCATGCCCGCCCGGCCGAACACCTCGTCGGCGACGTAGCGGTCGTCCGGGCGGGCGTGCACCGCCGCCGCACCCCC
>JAICYE010000301.1 GCA_025934385.1 Acidimicrobiia bacterium
GGGATGCGGTACCCCGTCTCCTGGTCGAAGGCGTGGAGGGCCTCGAGCGAGATCGGGACGCCGATCTCCCGCAGCGTCGCCTTGTCCCGCTCGAACTGGCGCCGGCACGACTCCCGCTCCGTCGGGTACCCCGGCACCCGCTCCACGATCTCCTCGAGCGTGAGCGGCCGCCGGGTCTCGAGCAGGACGGCGACGAGGTTCGTGAGTCGCTCCAGACGGTCGGCCATGGCGGTCCGATCGTAGAGCGGTTGGTCAGCCCTCTCCGGGATTTCTATCGAACACCAGTTCGGCGGCCACGGCCCCGGCGGCCGCGGCGCAGGCGAACAGCACCGGGTCGGCGGCCGCCGGCCGGCCCATCGACGACACCGCCAGGCCGTGCCGCTCGAACAGCCCGAGGATGTCGGGCGGTTTGACGGCGACCACGTCGTGGCGGACGTCGAGGCCGGCGGCGGCCACGCCGGCCCGCAATGTCTCCTCCTCCGGCCCTCCGACCAGCGGCAGCGGGACCCTCACCCGCGACCGGCAGGCCAGCCCGAGGGCGGTGGCCGAGTGGTGCGACAGGCCGCGGTGGCGGGGCCGGGGGTCGGCGAAGGAGACCCGCAGGCAGGCGACCGGCCGCCCCCCGACGGCGGTGCCGGCGTCGAGGACCGGTCCGACCTCGATGGCCGAGAACCCGAGCCGGGTCCCGGTGCCCGCCACCCCGGGGCCCATGGCCACGACGACGGCATCGGCGCGGGCCACATGGCGGGCCACGGCCAGCGCCGAGAACACCGACACCGCCTCGAAGTCACCGCCGAAGGCCTGACCGCAGGTCACGGTGGCGTCGAGCAGGCCCCGGTCGGTGAGGGCGGCGACAAGGTCGGACAGGGCCAGGGGCAACCCGGCGCCGTCCGTCATGACATAGACGAGCCGGGCGCCCGGGGCGGCGTCCTTGAAGGCGGCGGCCACGGCCGGGACCTGGCTGTGCAGCCCGGCCGCCACCACCGGCATCCCCCCGACGTCGGCGCAGTCGGCCAGCACGGCCTCGTGCTCCTCCGTCGAGCCGACGTCGACCTGCAGGCTCGTGTACCGCGCCTTCAGCACGTGGCCCGGCCCCGGCTCGCGCCACTCGTCCCGGGCCAGATTCCAGTGGACGACGTGCCACCCACCGGTCCCGAGGCCGAGCTCCACCGCCGTCGTGTTCACCACCACCCGGTCGCCGACGTCGACGGGCCCGGTGATCCCGACGAGGACGTAGGCCCGCTCCGGCCCGTCGCCGAAGTCGACGTCGACGCGCTGGAGGCCGCGCCGCTCCTCCAGCAACCCGACGACGATCCCGGTCCGGAACGACGGCACCGCACGACCTTAGGGCCGTGGGCGCTTCCGATCCCGCTTTGCCAGTCGCTCCCGGATGATCGCCCGCCGGGCCTGCAGATCCCGGTAGGTCAGGGTCTCGAGGCCGGCGTCGACGCCGAAGGAGGCCTTCACGCCGGGGAGGTCGAGGACCTGGGTGCGGGGATCGACGCCGACGTCGGCGGTGATCCGGGCGCCGTGGGCGGTGGCGAAATGGGCGGCGATGTGGGCGATCTCGGCGAAGAGGTCGAGGTCGGGCGCCAGGTTGGCGATGGCGCCGTCGAGGAACACGAGGTTCTTCACGAACAGCATGAGCTCCTTCGGCATGCGGGCGCCGTAGCCCAGGAGCCCCTTCACCGTCCGCTGGATCTCGGCCACCAGCTCGTCGGGAGTCAGCGTGGTCGGGTCGACCGGCGGCCGGTCGAGCCCGAGGTCGGCGATGACGGCGTCGAGGTCGCTGTCGGGCGGCAGCGTGCCGAGATCGCGCAGGGCGGCCATCTGACCCCGCACGTCGTTGACGGTGGCGCCGACCAGCAGCCGGAGGAAGGCGCGGCGGCGGAACTCGTCGAGCCGGCCGGTGATGCCGAAGTCGAGCAAGGCGGTGCGCCCGTCGGGCAGGACGAACAGGTTCCCGCCGTGGAGGTCGCCGTGGAAGATCCCGCAGAGCATGGCGCCCTCCAGGAACCCGATCATCCCCGCCCGCACGAGGGCGGCCGTGTCGAGCCCGGCCGCCCGCATGCCCTCCGCGTCGTCGAAGGCGAACCCGGTCAGGCGCTCCATGACCAGCACCCGGCGGGTGACGAGGTCGGGGTGGGGCCGGGGGACGACGTAGGCCTTCTGCCCCAGCTCGACCAGCGACCGGGCGACGTCGAGCATGTTGCCGGCCTCGAGGCGGAAGTCGAGCTCCTCGGCGATCGTCTCGGCGAACAGCTCCACCAGCGCCGGCGGGTTGGCCAGGGCGGCCACCGGGATCCGCCCCACGAGCCGGGGCGCGATCCAGGCCATGACGGCGAGGTCCTCCTTGACCAGCCGGGTGACCTGCGGCCGCTGCACCTTGACCACGACCTCCTCGCCGGAGCGGAGCCGGGCGGCGTGGACCTGGGCGATCGACGCCGCCGCCAGCGGGTGGCGGTCGAAGCGGGAGAACACCTCCGGGAGCGCCCGGCCGAGGTCCTCCTCGACCACCCGGCGGACCGTCTCCCACGGCTCGGGCGGCACCTGGTCACGACACTTCTTGAACTCGGCCACCAGCGGCTCGGGGAACACCCCCTCGCCCGACGAGATGATCTGCCCGAGCTTGATGTAGGCCGGACCGAGCCGCTCGGCCGCCCGCCGGAGCCGCCGCGACAAGTCGGCGACCGACTCGTTCCGCCCGTCCGGAGTCATGGCCCGGCGCCGCTTCCCCACCGCCCATCCGGCCACCCCGAGCCCCAGGTGCCGGGCGGTGGCGGCCAGCCGCCCGCCGGGCGGGAGCCGGCGGGGCTTCACGAGCCGGGGCACCTCGGCCCGCACCGCCGCCCGCACGTGGTCGAGCCCCGGCAGCCAGCTCAGCCGGTCGAGTTCGACCTCCCAGGGCCCATCGTCCGAGAACGCCCCCAGCCCGAGATCATTCACAGCCAACGACCCTAGAGGTCAGAGGCAGGCGATCAGCTTCTCGACGCGCTCGTCTTCGGCCTTGAACGGGTCCTTGCACAGGACCGTCCGCTGGGCCTGGTCGTTGAGCTTCAGGTGCACCCAGTCGACGGTGTAGTCGCGCTTGCGCTCCTTGGCCCGCTTGATGAAGGCGCCCCGGAGCTTGGCCCGGGTGCTCTGCGGCGGGTTGGAGGTGGCGTCGAGGATGTCGGCGTCGGTGGCCACCCGCTCCGCCAGACCCTTGCGCTCCAGCACGTAGAACAGCGACCGCGTGGTGTTGACGTCGTGGTAGGCGAGGTCGACCAGGGCCACCTTGGGATGCGTCAGCGGGATGCCGTGCCGCTCCCGGTACTGCTCGATCAGGTGGTACTTGATCACCCAGTCGATCTCCTTGGAGAGCGACAGCGGGTCGCTCTCCAGCCCGGCCATCACGTGCTCCCACATGGCCAGCGCCCTGGTCTCCTGCTCGCCGAGGCCCTTGCGGGCGGCGAACTTCTGGGCCCGGGTCAGGTACTCCGACTGGATCTCGAAGGCCGAGAGCTCCCGGCCGTTGGCCAGGCGCACCCGCCGCTTGCAGGTGATGTCGTGGGAGATCTCCCGGATGGCCCGGATGGGGTTCTCCAGGGTCAGGTCGCGCCAGACGCCCTTGTCCTCCTCGAGCATCCGCAGCACGATCGAGGCCGTCCCCATCTTCAGGTAGTTCGTGTACTCGCTCATGTTCGAGTCGCCCACGATGACGTGGAGGCGGCGGAACCGCTCGGCGTCGGCGTGGGGCTCGTCGCGGGTGTTGATGATCGGGCGCGACCGGGTGGTGGCCGACGAGACGCCCTCCCAGATGTGCTCGGCCCGCTGCGAGACGCAGTACATGGCGCCCCGGGCCGTCTGCAGCACCTTGCCCGCCCCGGCGAAGATCTGCCGGCTGACCAGGAACGGGATGAGGACGTCGGTGAAGCGGGCGAAGTCGCCCTCCCGCTCGACGAGGTAGTTCTCGTGGCAGCCGTAGGAGTTGCCGGCCGAGTCGGTGTTGTTCTTGAACAGGTAGAC
>JAICYE010000078.1 GCA_025934385.1 Acidimicrobiia bacterium
CGCTTCCAGGGTGCGTAATGCGAGGTCGGCGTCTTCGCTGTAGCTGAGTTCAGCCACTGGCGAGCGGGTGGTGGCGCCGGACCCTTCGCTCGGGGTGGGCCCGGTCACGCTCGACGATCTCGGCTACGTGGTCCGGGAGCTGTTCGACCGGGACGAGGTGGATCGTTCCGTCGGCGAGCTTCTCGACCAGGTACGTCGTCACCGGCCCGTCAGCCACCGCTGCCTTGATGTAACCCTCGTCGTCCGGCTGGAGCTCGGCCATGGCGCTCACGCCCCCAGGATAACGCCGGATCGCTCGTCCCACGCCCGATTGGGCCGGACGCCGCGCCCCGCTGGTCGAAGAAGTTCCAGCGCACCGAGTCGACCGCCTACCTATCGGCCAGCCTGGCCCGCCTCTGCGACATCGCCGAGGGGCTCGCCGTCACGATTACCGAGCGGCAGAACTTCGGGGCCCGAACGCAGCCTGAGGCATAGCCGACGGGCTGAAGCAGCCTGGCCCGCCGGTGCTCACCATCGGTCCCAGAGTGCGCTGTGGCGGTGACGGGGCGGAGCGTCGTCGTAACGGCCCATCCGTAGGGCCTGGCGGTCTCGGTGTCAAAGGCGGCCGGTTCAGCTTGCAGCGGTGAGACATTCCCGGCGACGCCTGCGTGCCAGGCGCGGACCTGGGCGGGTTGGATCGACGCCAGCTTGGCTTGCTCGAAGGTCGGGAGGATGACCCGTCTGAGCAGGTCCCCGTAGAGCGCCTGCGTGGCCGGGGTGAGCGGTCGGCCGTCGCCCCGGCGGCGGGTGGCAAGCCAGGCGGTGGCGAACTCGCCGAACGGCGCGGAGGAACGGCGGACGTCCACCACGAAGCCCCGGAGCTCGTCGGCCTCGATCGTCCGGCGGAAGGCGTCGGCGTCCGCCCGACGCTTGAACGTCTTCGTCTGCCACCGGCCGAGGGGCCTTCCACCGGACGTCCCAGCGGTTCTCGCCGTCCGCCGTCGTCCGCTTCGCGATGTGCGCCATTGTGCACCCCCGTCCGCTGCCGTCCAGGGCCGGCGGCCAAACTCTCGCGCGATCACCGCGCGATAGGCGCTCCCGACATGCAAAAGCGCCGGTCAGGAATTGTACCCTGACCAGCGCTTTCGATTGGAGCGGGCGACGAGAATCGAACTCGCGTTCTCAGCTTGGGAAGCTGATGTTCTGCCTCTGAACTACGCCCGCGGGCGGTCGACAGATTAGCGGCTTCCGGGAGGACGCCGCTTTCGCCACCGCCGGGTGTTACAGCGAGATCACCTGATCCGGCGGGTTGCCGCCGAGGGCGTTGTAGAGGTCGGGGAAGCAGCCGACGGTGACGCCGGCGACCGTGCCCACCGGCTTGCAGTCACCGGGCTCGCCCTCGGCCAGCCCCCGGGAGATCGCGCAGCGATCGCACATCATGAGCAGCATCCCCTTCTCGGCGGCCACCTTGGCCAGGCGCTCGCCGATCGGGTCGCCGGCCCGGAGCACGTAGTTGTTGTCGTCGAAGAAGAACATCCCGACGACATCGGCGCCGTGATAGCCCCCCTCGAGCTGCGGAAGGATCATCTGGGCCAGCTTGTAGTCGACCGTGTGGCCCGACGTGGTGAAGACGTAGGCGACCTTCATGCGGCTCCTCGGGTTGAACGTTGGACCGAAGTCCTGGTCCGGTACGGAGGCGGGATCTTATGGCCGCCGAGGCCGAGACCCCTTGCCACAACAGGTTTTCCTGATACATCGGCCCACGGAGGTTTGAGCGGTTCGCCCATTGACTTTGCACTGCAAAGCATCGTACGCTGACTTTGCGAGACAAAGTCGATGGGAGAGAAGCGATGAACGGAATACGCGACGAGGGCGCCCGGCTCGATCCCCGGGAGGCGGCCATCCTCCTCGAGCAGACGGGGCGCCAGGCCCGGCGCCAGTTCGAGCCCTCCCCGCCGTGGCTCCTGGTGATCAGGGCCGTCCTGGTCCTGGCGGCGTTCGGCGCCGTCTGGCTCTCGGTGCGGGGGCAGCATCCCTACAACGGGCCGACGGCCGCCGCCCTCGTCGCCGTGGGCGCCTTCGTGGTCGTCAACTTCGCGGCAACGGTGGCGGTCGCCCGGCACGCCACCGCCGGAGTGAGCGGGCGATCCCGGCTGCGCCCGTCCGAGATCTCCGTCATGGCGTCGGCCTGGATCGGCGTGTTCGTGGTCATGGGGGCGCTCGCCGCCGCCGGAGCGAGCAATGGAGTGGTCTACGGCCTCTACCCGGCCACCGCCCCGCTGATCGTCGTCGGCCTGGCCTGGGCGGGCGTCATGGCCACACGGGCCAACTGGCGGGCGGGCGGCACCGGGCTGGCCGTGGCCGTCGTCGGCGCGGTGGCGACGCTGGCCGGACCGGCCGGCGCCTGGGCGGTGGTCGGCGTGGGCCTGTGCGTCACGCTGCTCGGCACCGCCGCCGCTATCGCCTGGCAGCACCGCCACCTCACGGTGACCCTGTGACACCTTCTGTGACCGGAGACGCACTCGACGTCCCCGATCCCCTTGACCCGCTGATCCACGTCCCGGCGCGGCTGCGGATCCTCGTGACGCTGGCGGCGCTGAGCGACGGCGACGCGCTCTCCTTCACCCGCTTGCAGGACATGATCGGGCTCACCCCCGGCAACCTCATCACCCACCTGCGCAAGCTCGAGGACGCCGGCTATCTCAGCACCGACAAGGCCGGCACCGGGGCGGCGTCGCGCACCGCGGTCGCCCTGACCAGGGTCGGCCGCGCCGCACTCGACGCCTACACCCGGGCCCTACGCGACCTGCTCCAGGGGCTCTAAGGCCGCCCGGGTTTCCGCCGCCGCGGTGCGGCACCCGGGTACGCTTGCCGCCCGTGGGGGGGAGCGGCGGTGACGCCAAGGTGTGGGTGACGCGGGCCGTCATTGCCGTGCTCCTGCTGATTCCCTGCGTCGCCCTCCTCTGGATCCCGAGCTACACCCGGGTGACGCCGAAGGCCTTCGGATTCCCGTTCTTCTACTGGTACCAGCTGCTCTGGGTGCTCATCGGGGCGGTCTGCCTGGCCGTCGCCTACGTCCTCACGGTCCGGCTCGAGCGGCAGCGGAAGGCGGCGCAGCGGTGAGCCACGGGGTCGACAAAGTCGCCCTGGCGATGTTCGCCGTCCTCTTCCTCGTCGTCACCGTCATCGGATTCCTGGCCGCCCGGTGGCGCCGGGCCACCGACCTCATGCACCTCGACGAGTGGGGCCTCGGCGGCCGGAGCTTCGGGACGTTCGTCACCTGGTTCCTGCTCGGCGGCGACCTCTACACCGCCTACACGTTCATCGCCGTCCCGGCGCTGGTGTTCGGGGCCGGGGCGATCGGGTTTTTCGCCGTCCCCTACACGGTCATCGTCTATCCGATCATCTTCGTGTTCCTCCCCCGGCTGTGGTCGGTGTCGCACCGCCACGGCTACGTCACCCCGGCCGACTTCGTCCGCGGCCGGTTCGACTCCCGGGGGCTGGCGCTGGCCGTGGCCGTCACCGGGATCCTGGCCACGATGCCCTACATCGCCCTCCAGCTGGTGGGCATCCAGGTCGTCCTCGAGACCATGGGGCTCGGCGGTGACCTGCCCCTGATCGTGGCCTTCGCCATCCTGGCCGCCTACACCTACTCCTCCGGGCTGCGGGCGCCGGCCCTGATCGCCTTCGTGAAGGACGGCCTGATCTACCTGGTCATCGCCGTGGCCATCATCTACATCCCGACCCAGCTCTCCGGGGGCTGGAGCCACATCTTCGCCGCCGCCTCCCACAAGCTGGCGTCGATCAACCCCAAGACCGGTAAGCCGTTCGGGTCGCTAGCCATCGCTCCGGCCGGCCGCTGGGCCTACGGCTCACTGGCCCTCGGCTCGGCGCTGGCCCTCTTCATGTACCCCCACTGCGTCACGGCGGTGCTCTCGACCAAGGACCGCAACGTCGTGCGGCGCAACGCCGCCATGCTCCCCGCCTACTCGCTGGTCCTCGGCCTGATCGCCCTGCTCGGCTACATGGCCATCGCCGCCGGGGTGAAGCCGGCCGGCGGCAACGCCCAGCTGGCCGTGCCCGAGCTGTTCAACACCATGTTCCCCTCCTGGTTCGCCGGCGTCGCCTACGCGGCCGTCGGCATCGGGGCGCTCGTGCCGGCCGCCATCATGGCCATCGCCGCCGCCAACCTCTTCACCCGCAACGTCTACCGGGAGTTTTTCCGACCGAGCGCGTCACCGGCCGAGGAGGCCCACGTCTCGAAAGTCGTCTCGCTCGTCGTCAAGTTCGGGGCGCTGGTCTTCGTGCTCGGCCTCGACAAGAGCTTCGCCATCAACCTGCAGCTGCTGGGCGGCATCTGGATCCTCCAGACGTTCCCGGCCCTCGTCTTCGGCCTCTACACCCGCTGGTTCCACCGCCATGCCCTGCTGGCCGGCTGGGCGGTGGCCATGATCTACGGCACGAAGGTGGCCTACGGGGTGCCCGTCCCGGGCAAGCCGCACTCGCACTTCGGCGGCCCGACGGCCATGGTGGGCATGTTCCACAGCAAGGTCTACATCGCCCTCACCGCCTTCGTCCTCAACATCATCGTTGTCGTCGTGCTGACGGCCGTGTTCCGGGCGCTGAAGGTGCCCGCCGGCACCGACGCCACCACCGGCGACGACTACCTGGCCGACGCCGGCGACGCCCGCGTGCGGGACCTGCCGAGCCTCGTCGAGGACGTCGCCGCCGGGTCGCCGGCCTCTGCCGCCGAGACGCCTACTTCACCAAACCGATGACGGCCTTGAAGGACGGGTCGTCGGCGGTGCCGAGCCACTCGAAGAGCACCATCTCGGTGGTCACGATCTCGGCGCCGGCCCGGTCGAGGCGCGCCAGGGCGGCGGCCTTGCTCTCGGGGCGCCGCGACCCGACGGCGTCGGCCACGACGTAGGCCCGGCGGGACCGGTCGAGGAGGCCGAGCACCGACTGGAGGACGCAGACGTGGGCCTCGAGCCCCGCCACCACCACCTGGTGGCCGGGCGGGAGGGCCTCGACCACGCCCCGGGCCCGGCAAGCGTCGAACTCCATCTTGGCCATCACCGGGACGGCGCCGTCGGGGCGGGCCAGCTCCGGCACCGTGCCCCCGAGCCCCTTCGGGTTCTGCTCGGTCATCACCACCGGCACGTGAAGGGCCTCGGCGGCGGCCAGCAGCCGGGCGGCGTTGGCCACGACGGCCCCGCCGCCGTCGATGGCCGGCACCAGCCGCTCCTGGAAGTCGATCAGGCAGAGGACGGACCGGCTGCGCTCGAGCGTGGGCATGGAGGCAAAATAGGCCAATGCTCACCGCCGAGGAGTACCGGGAATCGCTGCGCCGCTACCACCCCCGGGTGTTCGTCGACGGCGAAGCGGTCGGGTCGGTGGCCGACGAGCCGCGCCTGGCGCCGGGGATCGCCGCCATCGGCGTCACCTACGACTTCGCCGTCGGCCCCGACCACGCCGAGCACGCCGGAATCATGACGGCCAAACAGGCGACGTCGGGGAAGACCGTCAACCGCCTCGCCCATCTGAACGAGACGACCACCGACCTCCTCCAGAAGCTGGAAGCGGTGCGCCTGGTGTGCCGGGAGTCGGGCTGCGCCCAGCGCTACCTGACCCACGACGGCTTGAATGCCCTGGCGGCGGCCACGGCGGGGGCCGACGCCGAGCACGCCGGCACCGCCGCCACCCGCCACGAGCGGCTGCTCGACTACGTCCATCACGTCCAGGACGAGGACCTCACCCTCGGCATCGCCATGACCGACGCCAAGGGCGACCGCTCGAAGCGGCCCGGCGCCCAGGACAGGCCCGACGTCTACGTCCACGTCGCCGAGCGCCGCCCCGACGGCATCGTCATCCGGGGGACCAAGGCCATCGTCACCGCCGCCCCCTACGTCCACGAGTTCCTCGTCCTGCCCTGCCGGACGATGACGGCCGACGACGCCGACTTCGCCGTCTGCGGCGCCGTTCCCGTCGACGCCCCGGGCGTGACGATCATCGCCCGTCCGGCGGGGCGGCCGGGGGAGAAGGCGGCGACGTTCTCCGGCCGCTACGGGCAGTCGACCGGGGTGGTGGTCTTCGACGATGTGTTCGTCCCCCACGACCGGGTGTTCCTGGCCGGCGAGTACGCCGAGGCCGGCCTGGCCACCATCACCTACGCCACCCACCACCGCCACTCGTGCATCGGCGCCCGGGCCGGCTTCGGCGACCTGCTCATCGGCGCCGGCGCCCTCATGGTGGAGGCCAACGGGCTCGACCCCGACCGCCACGGCCACATCCGCGACGCCATGGTGGAGCTCATCACCGTGGTCGAGAGCTTCTTCGCCTGCGGGGTGGCGGCGTCGGTCTACGGCGTCGCCGACCCGGCCGGCGGCGTGATGCCCGACCCGGTCTTCGCCAACATCGGCAAGCTTCTGCTGGCCACCAAGATCTACGACATGCACCGCCTCGCCCACTACGTCTCTGGCGGGCTGGTGGTGTGCCTGCCGGGCCCGGACGAGGACCACAACCCCGAGACGGCGGCGTCGCTGGAAGCCGTGCTCGGCGGACGGGCCGACGTCCCGGCCAGCGCCCGCCTCGAGGTCGCCCGCCTCGTGGAGGACCTCACCGCCTCCTACGCCGGCAGCTGGTACTCGGTCATCTCGCTCCACGGCGGCGGCTCGCCGGAGGCCATGAAGCGGGAGATCTGGCGGAACTACCCCGTTGGCGAGAAGGTCGACCTCGTGGAGCGACTGCTCGACCGGGGCGTGGCCGGCGAGGGCGTCGGGCTCCCCTCGATCCGCCGCCGGATTTCCCGTCAGCCCGGCCGCTGCTGCGACGCCGGCTGCGAGCCCCCTGACCTAATGTCGCCGCCGTGATCCTCTCCGATGTCTCCATCCGCAAGGAGCTGGCCGACGGGCGGATCGTGATCGACCCGCTCGACGACCGCGACGTCCAGCCGTCGTCGGTCGACCTCCGCGTCGACCGCTACTTCCGGGTGTTCCGCAACGACACCACGCCGTTCATCGATCCCAAACTCCCGCACGAGGACCTGACGGAGCTGGTCGAGGTCGACGAGGGCCGAGCCTTCATCCTCCACCCCGGCGAGTTCGTGCTCGGCAGCACGCTCGAGGTCGTGACCCTCCCCGACGATCTCGTGGCCCGCCTGGAAGGCAAGAGCTCACTGGGGCGTCTGGGGTTGTTGATCCACAGCACCGCGGGATTTGTGGATGCTGGCTGGAGTGGCCATTTGACATTGGAGTTGTCCAATGTGGCCAACCTGCCGATCGCCATCTACCCGGGCATGAAGATCGGCCAGATCTCCTTCATCCGCATGACCTCCCCGGCCGAGCGCCCCTACGGCAGCACCGAGACCCGGTCGAAGTACCAGGGGCAACGGGGGCCGACCCCGTCCCGGTACTACCTCAACTTCGAGGACGAACAGGGGGGCAGCTAAAAGGCGCGGCCGCCACCCTCTGCCCCTGACGGGGCAGCCGGATGGGTGGTTCGGACCCCGCACCTACGAGGCCCGATCGGCGTCCTCCATCTCTTCCCGAATCTCGATCAGGGCGAAGAGCCCCCTGCGGAGGCCGGCGACGTCATCGGCGGAGAGGCGGGCGGCGAGCTCGGCGTCGACGGCCGCGATCCCGGCGCGCACGGCGGCGGCGGCCCCCCGGCCCCGGTCCGTGATCTCCAGGTCGCCGGCGGCCCCGACTTCGAGATAACCCTGCTCGACCAGCGTGTCGAGCAGGCCCATGATCGACGGCTTGCGGCCGCCGAGTTCCCGCACCAGGCCGTCGACCGGCGCGCCGTGGTTGGCCATGCCGCCGAGGATGAAGGCGCCGTTGCGGGGGACGTCACCGAACCCGGCCGCCCCGAGGCGGGCCCGGATGGCGCCGGCGTAGGCGCCCCGGGCCGCTCGCAGCAGC
>JAICYE010000597.1 GCA_025934385.1 Acidimicrobiia bacterium
ATCCACCCCAGCCCGGCGAGCGCCACCCGCTCGGCGAACAGCAGCCCCCGCCGCTCCCGGGCGATCGCGGCCCGACCCGCCCGGTCGGAGAGGCGTACCGGCCAGGCCGGGATCCGCCCACCGCCCGGCCGGCCAGCGGCACCACCGGGAGCGGCGGCCCTCAGCGCCTCGGCGGCGGCGTTCACCGGCTCGACGAGACCGGCATGGTCGAAACGGAACAGCGCCATCCCGACCTCATCGGCCCAGGACAGCGCGGCGGCGGTGTAGGTCATCAGGCTGAAGAACAGCGGGGCGCGGCCCTCGCTGCGGGCCACGCCGTAGAGCGCCTGCAGCTCCGGCCGTCCCACCGGCGTGAGCTGGGCCTTGACCTGGGCCACGGCCCCCCGGCTGCGGACGTCGATGCCGCCATCGGCCCCGGCGCCGGTGCAGCGGGCGTCGTCGAACCCCAGGTGGCGCATCCATTCCGCCGCCACCTGCTCGGCGTCGTCAGGGGAACGGATGATATGCGGGGACACCCCGCACCCCGGGGTGCGCGCCCCCGCGCCCCACTGCCGCCCTCCGCCGTCGTCCGCCACCCGGTGGGTGTACCACGGCCCCCGGCCGACGTCGGGGATACCCTCCCCGGCCATGCCGATCATCGACGCCGACCGCCCGCTGGCCTTCGCCCCCGCCGTCGACCTGCTGGCCATGCTGGCCGCCAAGGAGGTGTCGGCCCGGGAGCTTCTCGACCTGTATTTGGCCCGCATCGCCGACCACGAGCCGGCGCTCGGGGCCGTGGTGACCCTCGACGCCGAACGGGCGATGGCGGCGGCCGCCGCCGCCGACGAGGCCCGGGCCGGCGGCGACGACCGGCCGCTCCTCGGCCTGCCGATGACCGTCAAGGACTGCCTCGAGACGGCCGGGCTGCGGACGACGGCGGGCGCCCAGGAGCTGCGCGACCACGTCCCGGCCGCCGACGCCGTGGCCGTGGCCCGCCTCCGGGCGGCCGGCGCGGTCATCGTCGGCAAGACGAACCTCCCACCCTGGGCCAGCGACATCCAGAGCAGCAACGAGGTGTTCGGGACCACCGTCAACCCCTGGGACCGGAGCCGGTCGCCGGGCGGCTCGTCGGGCGGGTCGGCGGCGGCGCTGGCCGCCGGCCTCACCGGCCTGGAGCTCGGCAGCGACATCGGCGGATCGATCCGCACGCCGGCCGCCTGGTGCGGGCTGTTCGGCCACAAGCCGACGTACGGGATCGTCCCCATCCGGGGGCACGTCCCGCCCCGGCCGGAGACGCTGGCGCCGATGGACATGGGCGTGGTCGGCCCGCTCGGCCGCTCGGCGGCCGACGTCGCCCTGGCCCTCGACGTGGTGGCCGGCCCGGCCGGTGCCGACGGCGTGGCCTGGCGGCTGGAGCTGCCGGCACCCCGCCACGACGAGCTCGGCTCGTTCCGGGTGGCGCTCTGGCTCGACGACCCCCGCTGCCCGGTGGCCGCCGATGTGGGGGACGGGCTGGCCCGGGCGGGCGAGGCGCTGGCCGCCGCCGGCGCCCGGGTCGTGCCGCTGGCGGAGGCGGCGGCGCAGGCCGGGCTCCCGGCGCCGTCGCTGGCCGCCCTCACGGCCCCCTACCAGCCGCTGCTCCAGGGGGCGCTGTCGGCCGGCCTCCCCGACCGGTTCTTCGCC
>JAICYE010000255.1 GCA_025934385.1 Acidimicrobiia bacterium
GAGCGGGTGCTGCTCAGCCTCTTCGACGAGTGGCACGCCGTCCTGGGCGGCGTGCCGGCCTTCCCCGAGGACGTCGACGCCGGCGTCGTCGACGCCTGGTTCGACCGCCTCTCGGCAGCGGTGCCGGGCTGGATGCTCCCCGGCCGCGGCTGGACGGGGTGGCCGGCGGAGCTGCGGTGCGAGCTGGAGCGGTCGTGGGCCCGGATCTTCGACGTCGAGGCCGCCCCGAGGGGGGCCTGGGTGCAGGCCACGGTGGAGGAGATCTTCGCCGTCGACGTCGTCGACGCCGTCGTGCCGGTGGCCGGCGCCCGGCGCAGCGCGCCGGCCATCCAGGGCCTGACGTACGAGAACTACCGGGCCGTCCGGGCCGGCGCCCGCTGACCGTCCGTCGATTTCTCCGCCCGGCGCGTCTTCTGGGCCACACTGGTGCCGGTGAACGAGGAGACGACGACCCGCAAGCGGCGGCGCCCCGGCGCCCGCCGGGAGGAGATCCTCGACGTCGCCAGCGACCTGTTCCACCGGTCGGGGTTCCACGGCGTCGGAATGGACGACATCGGGGAGGCGGCCGGTGTCACCGGCCCCGCCCTGTACTTCCATTTCAAGAGCAAGACGCACCTGCTGGCCGCCATCATGGAGCGCCTCGGCGACGACCTCGTCGACGTCGACAGCGTCGTGGCCGAAGCGAAGAGCCCGGCCGACGCTCTGCGGCGTCTCGTCCGCCACCAGGTCGAGTTCGCCCTCAACCAGCGGGAGTTGATCGGCGTGTGGATCCGCGACGAGCGGAATCTGCCGCTGCCCGACCAGCGCCGGCTCCGGGAGATCCAGCGCTACTACGTCGGCCGCTGGGTCGACACGCTCGTCGAGTACAACCCCGACCTCGACCCGACCGAGGCGCTCTCGATCGTCCACGGCGTCTTCAACTTCATCGCCTCCATCGCCTTCTACGAACCGAAGCTGTCCCGGGAGCGGCTGCGGCAGGTCCTCGAACGCAAGGCTCAGGCCTGTTTGCTCGACCGCGGCCGGGGCCGGCCAACCAAACAGGCGACAGAATCCTGACGTTGGCGTAGCATGCTGTCGACCAAGCAGGTCGAGGAGGGACAACCATGCGTCGCAGAAACTCCATCGTCGCCACCGTCGCCGTCTTCACAACCGTCCTCTCCATGAGCGTTCTCTCCGCGGGCGTCGCCGTCGCCACGCCGCCGACCGGGGAGGTCCAGTTCAAGGATCTTGCACGGGCGCAGGCTGTCGATGGCCTGTCCGTGCCGATCCATCCCGGCACCGCCCTCGTGTCGGGGTCATACTCGATTGCCTCCGGGGGCGAGACCGGGTGGCGGGAGTTGCCCGGCGCCGCCGTCCTCGCCGTGACCAAGGGCAAGCTGACGCTCCACCGGGCCGACGGGTGCAGCGCCAAGGACTACGCCGTCGGGCAGGCGGCGGCCGTCCCGGCCGGCACCTACATGGTGGGCAACTCCGGCAACGAGCCGCTCGAGTTCTTCGCCGTCTTCTTCGATCAGGCCCAGGACGGCCCGAAGCCGCTGGCCGACGGCCCGACGGCCGCCGCCCCGGCCAACTGCTCCGGGGTCACGGCCACCGCCGCTCCCTCGGGGGTGTCGCTGACGACTCCCGAGATCGGGACGATGGCCGAAGGCATGTTCGGGAACGGCGCCACCCTCGACATCGCCGCCGGCAAGGACGTGTACGCCAGCTACCTCGACATCTCGCCGGGGTGGAGCAGCGGCTGGATCTCGCACCGTCCGGCCGTCAACATCGTCTCGGGCGGCGAGCTGAGCTACGTCATGGCCAAGGACGGCAAGTGCGACACCAGCGAGAAGTACCACCAGGGCCAGGCCTTCTACCACCCGGCCCACCGCCACATGGCCTACAACGAGGGCAAGGACCACGTCCTGCTCACGACCATGTACTTCGACCTCCCGCACGAGACGCCGGCGCCGGTCATCGGCAACACGATCACGGCCGTCGACTTCACCCAGGCCCCGCCGGCCGACTGCCCCCGGCTGCGGTGAGCTGAAGCGACCATGAGGACTCGTCGCACGGTCGTCGTCCTGCTGGCTCCGGCGATGGCCGCCCTGTCGCTGCTGGCGCTGACCGGCGCCCGGTCCTTCGCGGTCGCGCCGGAGGCGGACGGCGCCAGCTGCAGCCCGAACGGCACCGCCCTGACGATCAGCGCCTTCGACGGCAAGTTCGACAAGAAGTGCCTCGCCGCTCCGGCCAACCAGGCGCTCACCATCGACTTCAAGAACCTCGACCGCGGCATTCCCCACAACGTGGCGATCTACCAGGACCAGACGGCCCAGAAGATGTACTTCAAGGGCGACCTCGTGGACGGCCCGGGCGAGGCGACCTACAACGTCCCGGCGCTGCCGGCGGGGAAGTGGTTCTTCCGCTGCGACCCCCACCCCGACATGAACGGCACGTTCATCGTGGGCAACTCCTAGGTCGCGATGCCCTGACATTCCGGGGACGCTGACCGCGCCGCATGGCGCGGTCAGCGTCAACTGGAAGGCTCTTCCACTTCGCATCACTTCGCTCCTCGAACTCACTCTGCGCCGTTTTGGTACCCTCCGCGGCCGATGGCGACTGGGGACGAAGCGGCGCAGGCCAGGTTCGTTCCGGCGGCGCGGATCCGCGTACCCCGGATCCGGTCCCATCGCCGGCGCCGCCTCGACGATCGGCTGGCCTCGCTGTGGGACCGGCGCCTCGGCCTGATCGTGGCCCCCGCCGGTTCGGGCAAGACCACGCTGCTGGTGCAGTTCGCCGAGCGCGCCGGCGTCCCCGTCGCCTTCTACCGGGCGGAGCCCGGGGACGCCGACGCCGGTCGTTTCATCGCCGCCCTCGAGCAGGCCTGCCGGGTGGCGTTCGAACCGCTGCACCGCGGCTGGCGCAGCGCCGCCGACGCCGCCGAGGCCCTCGAGGCCTGGCCGGGCGGGCGGGGCCTCGTCATCGTCGACGACCTCCACACGCTGTACCGCACCGAGGCCGAGGAGGCGCTCGGCCGGCTCGTCGACTACCTGCCGCCGTCGATCTTCCTGCTGGCCGGCTCCCGCCGTGTGCCGGGGATCGACCTGTCCCGGCTGCGGCTGGCCGGCGGCCTGCTGGAGCTCGGCCCGGACGACCTGCGGTTCCGGTCGTGGGAGGTCGAGAGTCTCTTCCGCGACTTCTACGGCGAACCGCTCCCGCCCGAGGATCTCGCCGAGCTGGCCCGGCGGACGGGCGGTTGGTCGGCCGGCCTCCAGCTCTTCCATCTCGCCACCCAGGGCAAGCCCACCGGGGAGCGCCGGCGGCTGGTGGCCGAGCTCGGGCCGCGCTGGCGGCTGGTGCGGGAGTACCTGACCCGCAACGTCCTCGACGAGCTGCCCGACGAGCTGCGCCGGTTCCTGGTCGAGACGTCGGTGCTCGGCCGCCTGACCGGCCCGCTGTGCGACGAGCTCCTCGGCCGGCCGGGGAGCGCGGCGGTCCTGGAGGAGCTCGAACGGCGTCAGATCTTCACCACCGCCGTCGACGAGGCGACCTGGCGCTACCACGAGGTGCTCCGCTCCCACCTCGAGGTGGTGCTGGTGGAGGAGGAGGGAGAGGAGAGCGTCCGCCGGCGCTACGCCCGGGCGGCGGCGCTGCTGGAGGCGGCCGGGGCGTCGGCGGACGCCGTGCGGGCCTACTGCCGGGCCGAGGACTGGGACGCCGCCGTCCGCCTCCTCGGCCGCGTCGGGGAACAGCTCGTCGGCGAGGGCGGCGACTGGGCGGCGCTGCCCACCCGGCTGGCCGACAACGACCCCTGGCTCCTGCTGGCCGGCGCCCGCCGGCATCTCGCCTCCGGCCATCCCGACGACGCCCTGGCCGCCTACCAGGCGGCCGAGGCGGCCTTCGGCACGGCCGGCCCGGCGGCCATCTGCCGGCGGGAACGGCTGGCCCTCACCGAATGGCTGCGGCCGGGCACGACCGGCGGGACGGCGGACTGGGTCACGCTGATCCGGGCCGCCACCCGCCGCAACCCGGTCGAGGTCATGGAGGCGGCCAGCCGACTCCCCGGCGCCGCCCCCTGCCTGGCCCAGGGGGTGGCGGCCTTCCTGGCCGGCCGGCTGCGCTTCGGCCGGGACCTGTTGCTGGAGGCGGCCGAGCGGCCCGATGCCAGCCCGCTGCTGGCCACCGCGGCCAGGGTCGCCGCTCTGGGCGCCGGTTGGTACGTCGGTCCCCGCCCCGTTGGCGTGGCCGCCCTGGCCGACGAGGCCGAGCGCCTGTCGGTGCCCTGGCTCGTGCGGTTGACCCGGGCGCTGGTGGTCACGATGCCCGGGCAGGCGACCACCGAGGACCCGGCGGCACTGGCGACCCTGGCCGAGGCCGAGGGGGACCGCTGGGGGGCGGCGATCATCACCTTCGCCCGCGGCGCCCAGGCCCTGGTGAGCGGCGAGCCGGCGTCCGGCCCGCTGGAGGCGGCGGTGCGGGCCTTCCGCGGCCTCGACGCCGGCGTCCTCGAGGCCTGGGCGCAGGGGTCGCTGGCTCTGGCTCAGGCCACGGCCGGCGATCCGGCGGCGGCCGACA
>JAICYE010000518.1 GCA_025934385.1 Acidimicrobiia bacterium
ACATGCCGGTCGACCCGGAACTGCTGGCCGACCGCTACGCCGGCGAGGAGACGGTGCTGTCGGTGGCCGAGCGGGCCCGACTCGACCGGACATGGGAGTTCGGCCACGTGATCGTCGACGAGGCCCAGGAGCTCTCGCCGATGGTCTGGCGGGTGCTGTTCCGGCGCTGCCCGAGCCGGTCGATGACGGTCGTCGGCGACCTGGCCCAGACGGGCGCCTCGTGGGGACCGGGGACGTGGGGCGAGATCTTCGATCGCCACGCCGCCAACCGCTGGCGCCGGGCCGAGCTCACCGTGAACTACCGCACGCCGGCCGAGATCATGGAAGTGGCGACGGCGGTGCTGGCCAGCGCCGCCCCCGGCGTCGTGCCGCCCCGGTCGATGCGGGAGGAGGGCGTCGCCCCGTGGGCGGTGCGGACCTCGGCCGGCGATGTGGCGGCCGTGGTGGCCGAGATCGTGCCCCGGGAGCTGGCCGCCATCGGGGACGGGCGCCTCGCCGTGATCGTCCCGGCCGCCGACGCCGACGAACTCGCCGCCGGCCTGGCCGCGGCCCTGCCGGAGTCGACGGTGGCCCCCCGGACGTCGCCGCTGGACGGGCTCGTGGCCGTCCTCGGCGTCGCCGAGACCAAGGGGCTGGAGTTCGACGGCGTGATCCTGGTCGAGCCGGCCCTCATCGTCCGGGAGTCGGAGCGAGGGATGAGCGACCTCTATGTGGCCTTGACCCGGGCCACCCGGCGGCTGGCCGTGGTCCACGCCGAGCCGCTGCCGAAGGAGTTGGCGGGACTGCGCCAGCCGCCGGCCACCGGCGACACCGTGGGGGCGATGGAACCGGCCCACTAGATATGGCCCCCGGGGGGCTGGTCGGGCTCTACTCGAAGGTCCAGAGGCGGCGGCCGGTGCCGGCCAGGAGGCGGCCGAACCGCAGCCCGGGGAAGTGGGCGGCGGCCACCGCCACGTCGCTCCCTTCGAGTTCCTTGGCCAGCGCCTCCCGGGTGCGGCGGGCCAGCGCCGGGTCGACGTCCATGACCGCCTCCCACTCGTCCTCCATGAGCTCGACCGGACAGTGGACGACGTCGCCGAGCAGCAGGGCCCGCTCGTCGCCGTCGGCGACGACGATCACCGCCGAGCCCGGCGTGTGCCCGGGGGCGTGCCGGACGGTGACGCCGGGCGCCGGCGTGGCGTCGTCGCCGAAGGTCTCGAGCCGGTCGGCCAGCGGCGAGAGCTTCTTGACGGAACCGGCCTCGGGGTTGGGCCCGGCCACGAAGTGGTCCCAGTCGGCGCCGTGGCAGTGGAAGGTCGCCCGCGGGAAGACGACCGTCCCCTTCTGGGTGGCCCAGCCGACGTGGTCGAAGTGGAGATGGGTGAAGACCACGTCGGTGACGTCGTCGGGGGCGACGCCGACCGTCGCCAGGCTCTCCAGCAACCGGCCCCCGTGGTAGCGCTCGTTGTCGATGCGGCCGGCGCCGGCGTCGACGAGGACGACCCGGTCGCCCGTCCGTACCAGGAAGCCGCCCAGCGACAGCTCGAGGTTGCCGTCGGCCGTGATGAACTGCTCGTGGGGCAGCCACGCATCGCCCCGGCCGCCGGTGAAGCGGAGGAGGTCGCCGGCGGGCATCCGGGCCCAGCCGTCGTGGATAGGAACGATCTCGAGGGCGCCGACTCGCATGGGCGCCGACTGTAGGCGGGAAATTCGGTGGCCCCGGCGACGGCGACGGGCTTAGGGTGCCGCCCGGCCGGGCCGGTCGTGCCCGGACTCCCGAGGAGGATCCATGTCCCGCTTCGTGCGCCCTCGGGTCGCGGCGTCCCTTGTCCTCGCCGCCTTCGTCCTGCCCCTCCGACCCGTCGCCGCCGCATCGCCGCCGGCCGGCATCATCGGCGGCACCCCGGCCGCCGCCGGTGCCTATCCCTTCATGGCCTCGCTGCAGGCGGTCACCGGCGGCGGGGCCGCCGCCCACTTCTGCGGCGGCTCCCTCGTCGATCGGGAGTGGGTGCTGACCGCCGCCCACTGCGTCCACGCCCCGGCGCCCGCCGAGTTCCGGGTCGTGGTCGGGGCCATCCGGCTGTCGGCCGGCGACGGCGAGGTCCGCCGGCCCGTGGAGGTCAGGATCCACCCTGCCTACGACGGTGACGCCACCCACGGC
>JAICYE010000062.1 GCA_025934385.1 Acidimicrobiia bacterium
AACGCCGCTTTCATGCAGGGCCGGATGAAGGTCAGCGGCAACATGGCCAAGCTCATGTCGCTGCTGCCCCTCACCAACTCGCCGGAGTACCGGGCCCTCCAGGAGCAGATCCGGGAGATCACCGACTACTGAGCGGGGCGGCGCTCAGGCGCCCGCCCGCTGGAGGTCGCGCAGGTCCCGGTAGCCGATCAGCACCGCTCCCGCCCGTTCGACGAGATCGGGGAGCGACGGGTCGTCGCGCAGGTAGGCGTGGTCCTCCACCCGGCCGGGCCAGTCCGGGCAGGCGGCCCGCAGCTCGTCGGTGTCGATGGCGGGATGGGTCTGCACCTCGGTCACGCCGGGGGCCAGGTCGAACAGCGCCCGCTCGACCGCCCGGCGGGCGCCGACCCGGCCGGTGCCCTCCCGGGGCACGGTCACGAGGTGGTCGGGAAAGATCCCCCCCTCCTCGGCGGCCAGCTTGCGGAATGGGAAGCCGACGAGTCGCTGGGTGGCCTCGCCGGGAAGGCGCAGCGGCAGCCCGAAGTCCAGCGCCAGCTCGAGGTAGACGTCGAAGAACTCGGGCCGGCCGAGGAGGGCGCCGACGTGGCTGTCGAGGTGGCTGACGTCGAAGCCCCAGTAGATGGCCCGCTCGACCTGGGCCCGGCCCTCCTTGCGGACCTCGTCGATGTCGCCGTGCTCCCAGAGGTCCTCGATGGTCCGGGGGAAGCCGCCGTCCCCGTCGCGCAGTGAGGGGGAATGGCTGATGGGCCCCCAGCGGTAGGTGTCCCACTCGGCGTTGAGCGTGAGGTGGACGCCGACGTCCTCCCCCCGGTAGCCGGCGGCGGCGTCGCGGGCCCAGGGGGCCGGCACCATGAGCGAGGCGCTGGTGGCCGCCCCGTGTCGGAGGGCGTCGTAGACGCCGACGTTCGACGCCCGGGTCAGGCCGAGCTCGTCGGCGTTGATGATCACCAGCCGGGCGTCGGGGGCGAACCCGAGCCGCTCGGCCAGCGTCGCGGCGCTCACGGCCGCCACGCTAGCGGCCCCGCCGTTCGGGGTAGGGAGTGGCGCACATGGGAACGGCGGCATGCACGCTCGGGGTGGAGGAGGAGTTCCTCGTGGTCGACGCCGCCACCGGGGCGCTGCGGCCCGACGGCCCGGCCGCCCTCCCCGCCGCCCGGGACCGGCTCGGCGAGGACGTGCACCCCGAGCTGCACCCGTCCCAATTGGAGATCACGACGCCGGTGGCCGAGACGCTCGGGCAGATCCGGGCCGAGCTCGTCCGGATGCGCGCCGAGCTGGCGGCCACGCTGGCCGAGCGGGGCGACCGGCTGGCGGCGACCGGGACGCACCCGTTCTCCCCCTGGACCGCCGACCCGGCCATCAACCCCCAGTACGAGGTGCTGGAGGACCAGTACCAGCAGATCGCCCGGGAGCAGGTGATCTGCGGCACCCACGTCCACGTCGGGATCGACGACCCGGACCTGGCCATCGCCGTCCTCAACGGCGTGGCGCCCTGGCTGTCGCCGATCGTGGCCCTGGCGGCCAACTCCCCGTTCTGGGGCGGGCGGGATACCGGCTACGCCAGCTACCGCACGGAGCTGTGGCGGCGATGGCCGACGGCGGGGACGCCGGCGCCGTTCGCCGACCGGGCCGACTACGAGGAGCTGGTGGAGGGGCTGTTCCGGACGGGCACAATCGACGACCACGCCCGGATCTACTGGGACGTGCGGCCGTCGGCCAAGTTCCCCACGGTCGAGTTCCGGGTGGCCGACGTCGGGATGACGGTCGACGACACCGTGATGACAGCGGGGCTGGTGCGGGCGCTGGCGTTGACGGCGGCCCGGGACGGGCTGCCGCTCCGGCCGGTCCGGCCCGAGCTGATCCGGGCGGCGACGTGGCGGGCCGCCCGCTACGGCATCGGCGCCGACCTGGTCGACGTCGTGGCGGCGACGGCCGTGCCCGCCCGGGAGCTGATCGGGAGGCTGCTGGAGCGGCTGCGGCCGGCCCTGGTCGACGCCGGCGACTGGGACGAGGTCTCGGACCTCGTCGGCCGGACCCTGGCCGACGGCACGGCCGCCGACCGCCAGCGGCGGGTGTGGGCCGCCACCGGGAGGCTCGAATCGGTGGTCAAGTTCATCGTGGAGGCCACCGCCGCCTGACGTGGTAGGACGGTGCCATGACTGCCGACGCCGCCCCCCCGGTCCCCCTCGTGCCGCGGGAGGTCCTCTTCGGGAATCCCGACAAGGTCCAGCCCCGGATCTCCCCCGACGGGAAGCGTCTCGCCTACATCGCGCCGCGCGACGGCGTCCTCAACGTCTGGGTCGGCGAGATCGGCGCCGCCGAGGACGAATTTCAGGTCGTGACCGACGACACCGACCGGGGGATCCGGGCCTTCTTCTGGGCCCAGGACAACGCCCGCATCCTCTACGTGCAGGACGCCGGTGGCGACGAGAACTGGCGCCTCTACGACGTCGAGCTGGCCAGCGGCACGATCCGTGACCTCACTCCGTTCGAGAACGTCCAGGCCCAGGTCATCGCCGAGGAGAAGCAGTACCCCACGGAGCTGATCGTCGGGCTCAACAAGGACAACCCCCAGCTGCACGACGTCTACCACCTCGACCTGGAGACGGGGGAGCTCGAGATGGTGCTCAAGAACCCGGGCATCGTCGGGTTCGTGGCCGATCCCGAGCTCCGGGTGCGGGCCGGCCTCCAGCCCCGGCCCGACGGCGGCATGAACCTCGTCGGCCGGCGCCCGGGGGCCACCGCCGAGCAGTGGGAGGTCTTCCTCGAGGTCGACTCCGACGACGCCCTCGGCACCGCCCCGATCGGCTTCACCGCCGACGGGAACTCGCTCTATCTGCTGTCGTCGGTGGACGCCAACGCCAGCCGGCTGCTCCGGGTGGATCTCGGCTCCGGCGTCGCCACCGTTCTGGCCGAGGACCCGCAGTACGACGTGAGCGGCGTCATGTCGAACCCCGACACCAAAGAGATCCAGATGGTGGTGTTCGCCAAGGCCCGCACCGAGAACGTCGTCCTCGACGCCTCGATCGCCGCCGACATGGAGGCCATCGCCGCCATCCAGCCCGGCGACTTCAGCTTCCTCGGCCGCGACCACGCCGACCGCACGTGGCTGGTGGCCTTCACCGTCGACGACGGGCCGGTCGCCTACTACGCCTGGGATCGGGAGAGCCAGCAGGCGACGTTCCTGTTCCACCACCAGCCGGCGCTGTCGCAGTACACGCTGTCGCCCATGGAGACGTTCTCCTTCACCGCTCGGGACGGGCTCGAGATCCACGGCTACGTCACCTTCCCTCCCGGGGTGGAGCGGCGGGAGCTGCCGGCGGTGCTCATGGTCCATGGCGGCCCGTGGGCCCGGGACACCTGGGGCTTCAACGCCGAAGCCCAGTGGCTGGCCAACCGGGGCTACGTCTGCATCCAGGTCAACTTCCGGGGTTCCACCGGCTACGGCAAGGCGTTCGTCAATGCCGGCAACAAGCAGTGGGCGGCGGCGATGCACGACGACCTGGTCGACGCGGTGGAGCACGTCGTCGGCCAGGGCTGGGTGGACCGCAAGCGGGTGGCGATCTCCGGCGGCTCCTACGGTGGCTACGCGGCGTTGGTGGGGGCGACGTTCACCCCCGACGTGTTTTGTTGTGCAGTCGATGTCGTAGGTCCCTCCAACCTGCAGACGCTGATCGAGTCGATCCCGCCCTACTGGGCGCCGATCGTCGCCCAGTTCCACGAACGGGTCGGCAACCCCGAGACCGAGGCCGACCTCCTGTGGGCCCGTTCACCGCTGTCGAAGGTCGACGAGATCAAGATCCCCATTCTCGTCGCCCAGGGCGCCAACGACCCCAGGGTCAAGCAGGCCGAGTCCGAGCAGATCGTCAACGCCATGCGGGAAAAGGGCATCGACCACGCCTACCTGCTCTTCGGCGACGAAGGCCACGGCTTCGCCAAACCCGAGAACCGCATGCGCTTCTTCCAGGCCGCCGAGCAGTTCCTGGCCCGGCACCTCGGCGGCCGCTTCGAGCCGTAGCCCGAACGCAGATCTAGCGGAGGTCCCGCGGGACCCAGAGCCGAGCGCCCCGGGGCGGCGTACTTTGCACCAAGAGACGGCATGCACGGACGGCGGGACCGGGGCGCACAACTGCTACAACCCGATCGGCAAGCACCCGGCGCTCGGCGGATTGCCCAAGTCGGTCAGCGAGTTGAATCCGCGGCAGAAGGCCGCCTTGCATCTACATGTTCAGGCAGTTCGATGAGACGCCCAGCGGCCGGTGGAGGTGGCAATTTCCGTCAGCGCTGATCAACCTGGACGCCGACTCCCGGATTTTGCGGAGATCCTGTCGGCATCGGAGGGTCGGCTGCCGGCGGCGGCGAAACTTCCGGACCGTGAAGGACACCGTCACGCCGTACGTCTGGCTCGCGTTGATCGTTGCCGCCGTGATCGCGCTGGGTGCGGCTCTCGCGATGCTGCCCAGCGCCTCTGTGAACCCGTGAGCGACAACTCGTGGAAGCCGGCAGGCGACTGAGCCATGCGATACCGGCTTGACTTTCTGCCCCCTCCGAAGCGGCCGGACCTTCGCCCCTGGCTCGCCGTCGTGATCACGGTCGCGGTCGTCGGTGTCGTTGCGGCGTTCGCCTGGTACGTCAACAGCCACGGCGCGAGTTGCTGGAACGGGTGCCCGGATCCTTTGTAGGAGGAGCGTCCGCTTTCACACCAGAGGCTCAAGTGGCGGGCGGCTCGGGCCGTTGCATGCGGACGGAGGGCGACGCCGGCAAACGGGACGAACCCGTGCCTCAACGTGCAGGAACCGGGCCACGTCTGTCACGTCTATCGAGGTAGAGGGGGTGCGGGTGGCAAGCTCTTTCCCAGGGCGCTCGGCGCCCGGGGGCACGGGGAGACCCCAGGTGGCATGCTTCTTGGCAGGAATAGTGCGAGATACGGGACGATTCCTGCCAAGAACCTAGGCAGGACGGTCCCGCGGGACCGCCCCCTGGGCCGGACCCGAGCGGAGTGTGGCAATGAGTAGGCCAACGGGGATCGCCATCAACCGGCCGCGGCTGCGTCGAGGGCGCACGTCGCCGGCGACGTGCGCCGGTTCGTTGGGCACGGAGGCGACGCCGGGTCCCGGGCGGATCGGGCGTCATGCGCCTTTGGGCAGGGACCGCCGGGCGGCGGGGCGAATTCCTGCAACCCCCGGACCGGAGGACCGACCTTGCTGCCGTACCGTGTCTACCTGCCGAAGGAGCTCGAGGCTATGTCACCCCGGACGCCGCTGACGACGGCCGACACCCGCCCTTCGTCGAACGACGATCGTACGGACGCCGGGTCCACGGCCAGGGCCGGGCTTCGGAGGCTGACGAGCGCGCTCATGCGCCTCGTCGGCCGGGGCCGTCTCCGCCGGCCCGCTCCCGGCACGATCTGAGGCGCTCTCCTACATCCGCTTGAGCGAAGCCCAGAAGATGACGTCGGGCTCGTTCGGCGCGTCCGTACCGGGAGGCGAGTTGGCCACGCCGAGCGACCAGACCTCCTTGCCGCCGTCGACCACCACGAACGTGATCGTGTGCGTGTGGTCGGGCAGGTTGGTGTGATGGTGGTTCGTCCAGTGGGTCACGCCATGGCAGTCGGGGCCGATGCTGTAGTCGCCGGCCTCGGTGGCGGACCCCACGTTCCCACCGACGTTCTCGTCGTGATAACCCATGAACTTCCCGGCGCCGTCGAAGTTCAGCACGCCGACGAAGGCGAGCGGGGCGTGCCCCAGGAACCCCTGCCCGTTGAGCCCGTACGTACCCTTGAGCGACGCCGTGCTGCAACCGGCATCGATCGACCCCGCCCCTTGGGCGACCGTGAGCGCCCGCGCCGTCCCCCATCCGACGGGGACCCCGAAGGTGGCGAGCAGCACAACGGCCAGCACCAAACGACTCCGCTTCATGTCCTCCCCCTTCGCCGACTGAGAACCAGCTGGCGGCCGCGCCGAAGATGACGAAGGGGCCCGGGGTCCGAAGGCCCCGGCCCCTTCGGTCCCGCTACTTCCACTCGGTGAGGATGGACTCCGTCTTTCCGCTGGCGTCGACCGTGTACTCGAACACGAGGGCGACGCCGTTCAGTCGGGACAGGGTGGGTGACTGGCTCTGCGAGTAGATGGCACCCCGGTAGGAGACGCCGCCGTCGGAGGTGAAGTGCCCGACGCCGGAGCCGCGCCAGGTGGCGATCTCACTGTTGTCGGTGCTCCGCATGATGCCCTGGCCCTCGCCGAAGATGGTGCCGTCCGGCCGGACCGTCGACAGGTAGCTCCCGACGTCGGTCGTGCTGATTCCCAGCATCTGGCCCTGCGCCTCGAACGACACCTCCACCTGGGGTGGTCCTTCGCCGGGAAGGACCCGGCGTACGAGTATCTGGCCGCGTTCCTCGCCGATCTGTTGTCCAAGCATCTTGGCTCCTCTCTCGTCAGGAATGAGCCGGGGGCGACGCTAGGCCCGCCCGGACCATCCGTCCATCGCCGGGACGACAGCCCGGGTGTCGCCCGCCCGACACTCTCGAAAGTCCAACGGGTTCGCGGGTGTTTGGGGGGATTTCGCCCGGCAGAGCGGTGTCATCGGTGACAGGCCTCGGACGTCCACTTCTCGAAGAGGGACTCGGTGCGGACGGGTGGAGGTGCCAGAATGTGGCCACCCGCCGGCCGCGGCCCCCGACCGTGGTTGCCGAGGGAGTGGAGCGAAGGCTGATGGATGCTGCGACTGCGGGGACACCCCGTACCCCGGGGCACGCCGAAGACGAGCTCGACGACGGCGACCTCGACGACGCCGAACACGGCCGCTGGGCCCGGCACGTCGAGAGCCTCCAGCGCCGCCGGCGTCTCCGCCGCCGGCTGGCCGCCGTGCTCGCCGTCGGCGGCATCGTCGCCATCATCGTGGGGCTCAGCTGGCACCCCGGCCGGCACTCCTCGGGCAACGGCCCCGCCTCGGCAACGAACCAGTCCGGGTCCGTCAACGGCTCCGTGACCGACAACACCGCCAAGCCGGCCACGACCGGCCCCGGCGGCGTCGGGACCAACCCCGTCAAGACCGGCCTCCCGGCCGTTCCCGACGGCGGCCGGGTGCGGACGGGCACGAAGCAGCAGGGCTGCTTCGACACCATGCGGGAGTACCTCGACGCCTGGGACAAGACCGGCGTGGAGCCCGACCCCTGCTTCACCTCCCAGGCTCCGGCCGGCCAGCCGCAGCCGAGCGGCGTCGTCCGCAGCTACAACGGCCAGAAGTTCTGACCGGTTCGACCCCCGGCGGACCGGCCGGATTGCCGCATCCGGGCGCCGACCTGCGGGTACCGTCGATGCATGGCAACACGTGACGTCTCCCGCCGGGCCCGCGGCCTGCTGATCGGCACCGCCCTCGCCGTGGCCGCCGCCGGCGGGCTCGCCGCCTGCGGGCATGACAGCGGGCGCACAACGTCGGCCGCCAACGGCCGCCCGGCGGCCGCCCCGACGCAGCCGGCGTCGACGACCCAGGCCGGCGACGAGCCGTGCACGTTCTCCGGTGCCACCGACGCCCAGGGCGCCGCAGACTCGCCGACCCGGCTGCTGACCGACGTCCGCGTCGGCGTCCACGACTGCTACGAGCGGGTCACGTTCGCGTTCAAGCCCCGCAGCGGCGAGGCCGCCGGGCCCGTCGCCTGGAAGGCGGCCTACCAGCCCGGCCCCGTCACCGAGGACGGCTCCGGCCGCACCGTCCCGGTCAAGGGCGGCGCCTTCCTCGTCGTCCGCTTCAGCGCCCAGGGGGCCGACCTCACCAAGGCCGACGCCCCCGACACCTACACCGGGCCGACGTCGCTGGAGGCGGCCGGCTCCACCCGGATCCAGCAGGTCCGCCGGACCGGCGACTTCGAGGGCGTCCTCACCTGGGTCATCGGCGTCGACAAGCAGCGACCTTTCCACGTCACCACCCAGGACGACCCGACCAGGGTGGTCGTCGACGTCGGCGGCTAGCCGGGGCGGCCGCCGGGCTCCGCCTCGCCGTCCCCCCGCCGGTACGACCACAGGTGGTCGACGACGGTGAAGCCCTCGGCCAGGTACAGCTCGAGCGCCGGGCGGCGGTCCCGGGCCTTCGGGCCGTCGTGGTCGACGAAGAGGATGACGTCGGCCACGCCCTCGTCGGCCAGCAGCGACCGGGCGGCCCGCAGCAGCTGGCGGCCGAGACCCTGCCGGCGGTGCTCCGGCTCGATCTCCAGCCACCAGATCACTCCGAGCCCCGGCGCCGCCAGGCTGAGCTCGGCGCCGCCCACCGCGCCCCCGTCGACCTCGAGCTCCACCCGCACCTCCGAGCCCCGCCCCCGGCGGCGGAACGGCGTCTCCGGCGGCGGCCCGTCCGCCGACGCGACGAGATAGAGCCACCGGTCCTCGCCGGTGAATCCCCGGGCCAGCAGCGCGTCGTGAGTGGCCGGCCGGTGCCCCTGCGGCAGCCCCTCGAGGCCGACCGACAGCTCGGTGGCCGTCCAGAAGGCGAAGATCGGGTCGCCCCGCCGCACGCCCCGCAGCAGCGGCCAGAGGACCGCCTCGACCACTTCGGGGACCTCGCCGGCGTGGAGCCACAGCAGGTAGCGGTCACCGCTTCGCCGCCGGCCGACGGCCCCCGCCCCGACCAGTGAACCGTCCGGGCCCTCGACACCGACGGTCCGCATGGTGGCCAGCTCCCGCCACCACCAGGGGTCGGTGCTCGATCGCCCGGCCAGGGCGGTGCGGACCCGTTCCGGCGTGCACGCCGGCTGGCCGGGGAGGCGGTCCCGGTCGACCAGGGCGCACAGGGCCTCGACGTCGTCGGGACCCAGCGGGCGGGCCTTCACCGGAGGTCGAGCACGACCTTCCCGAAGGTCCGGTCGGCGGCCACCAGGTCGTAGCCCCGCTCGGCCTCCGCCAGG
>JAICYE010000512.1 GCA_025934385.1 Acidimicrobiia bacterium
GACGACGACGGTCGTCCCGTAGGTCATCGTGGCTTCCATGCCGGTAACGATACAAACCATCGTCTGACGCGGCTGGTCACCCCTCCAGAGGCCGCCGGCCAGCCCCTCGGATCAGGGGTGAGGGCCGTCCTCGACGGCATCGAGGGTTTCGAGGGCGGGGCGGACGGCGTCGGCGTCGCCGACGATGACGGTTGGCAGGCGGGCCGGGGCGAGGTACTCGGCGGCGGCGGCGCCAACGTCGGCGACCGTGACCTGTTCGAGCCGCCTCGGGAGGTCTCGCAGGTAGGCGAGGCCGACACCGGCGGCGGTCAGGGCGAGGAGGTAGTCGGCCAGCCCTGACTGGGTCTGGGTCGATAGGGCGGTCGTGCCGACCAGGTAGCGGCGGGCGGCGTCGAGTTCCTCCTGGCTGACGGGCACCGTCGCCATCCGGCCGAGTTCGTAGCGGGTCTCCAGCAGCGCGGGAGCGGTCACCTCGGTGCCGACGTCGGCCGAGATGTTGAGCACGGAGCCGAGGGGCCGGTGCTCGATCCACGAGCGCGGGCTGTAGGTGTACCCGTTGCGCTCCCGGATGTTCTCGACCAGGCGGGAGGAGAAGTAGCCGCCGAAGATCATGTTGGCCAGCAGCAGAGCCGGAAGGCCGTGATCGACGCGGGTCAGGGCCGGCCCGGCGATCCGGATGTTGCTCTGCGCCGCGCCGGGCCGGTCGACGAGCAGAATCGGCCCGGCCTCGATCGCCGGCAGCGGCGGCAGCGCGGCCGCGCCCGGGGCGCCGCCCCAGGCACCGAGGGCGGCCTCGGCGGCGTCGAGGGCCCTGGCCGGCCGCAGGTCGCCGACCAGGATCAGGAACCCGCCCCGGGCGCTCACCCGGGCCGCGAAATAGCGGCGGAGGTCGCCGGCGCGGATCTGGGCCACCACGTCGGGGTCGGGGAGGCCACCGGCGTAGGGGTGCTGCCCGAACACTCTCCGCTTGAGCGCCGCCCGGGCGATCACCGCCGGCTCGGCCCGTTGCAGCTGGACCTCGTGCGCTTTGCGAACCCGCTCGATGGCGACCTCGTCGTTGGGGAAGGCCGGCTCGGCCAGCACCTCGCCCACGAGCCTGAGGAACTCGGGCAGCGACGGCGACAGCGTCGAGCCCTGCAACCGCAGGTCCTCGCTGTCGACCTGGATCGCCACCGTGGCGCCGATCCGCTGGAAGGCCTCGGCCACCTCCACGCTGTCGCGGCGCTTCGTGCCCGACAACAGCGTGTCGGCCAGCACGAGCTGCCGGGCCCGGTCGGTGTCAGCGGCCCCGGGACGGGCGGCGGGGAGCATCAGGCGGGCCTGCACCAGCGCAATGCCGGGCTTGCGTACCGCCAACACCCGCAGCCCGCAGTCGAACGTCCGCTCGGCGACCGGGGGGAGCTTCGTGGGCCGGAAAGGCCCGACCGTGGGCACCCCGGCCCGGACCGGGGCGACGACGGCGCTCACCGGGCCCCGCCGGGGACGACTTCGAGGACGGCCCGGCTCTTCGGCTGCAACCACCGGCTCGCCACGCCGGTGATGTCGTCGATTGTCACGGCGGACAGCCGGGCCGGCAGTTCGCTCACCAGCTCGGCCCGGCCCCGCTGCTGCTCCAGGACGGCGGCGGCCAGCGCCCGGTTCATGATGTCGTCGAGGCTGCGGAGGCTCTGCGCCGTCATCGTGGTGACGACGCGGTCGACCTCGTCCTCCGTGGCTCCGCCGGCCGCCACCGCCGCCACCTCCTCGTCGAGGGCGGCCAGGAGCGGGTCGACGTCGCCCGGCGGGTGGTAGGCCAGCAGTTGCAGCATGGTCGGGTCCCGGGTGTCGAAGGGGTCCCCGAACGTCCCCAGGAGCCCGCCGACGTGGGTCGCCAGCTGCTCCCGCTTGACGAGCCGCTGGTACAGGCGCGACGCCGTCCCCTCCGCCAGCAACTCGGTGAGGACGGCGGCGGCCAGGTAGTCCTCCACCTGGTCGACGGGGTCGGGCACCCGGTAGGCGACGGCCACCGCTCCCAGCGGCGCCAGGGGGTCGTGGTGAACTCCCCGTCGCTCCCCGGTCGGGACCGGTTCGCCGAACGACACGGCGGCCGGGACGGGGCGGGCCGGGAGCGAACCGAAGTGGCGCTCGACCATGCTTGTCGCCGTGTCGACGTCGAGGTCGCCGGCCACCACCAGGACGGC
>JAICYE010000430.1 GCA_025934385.1 Acidimicrobiia bacterium
CGGGCTCGAAGTGCAACCGGTTGCGCCCGGGACCGGTCGGCGGGGAGGGCGGCCCCGTCCGCCGGGGCCGTCAGCCGACGGGGGACAGCCGCGCCGGCGGCGCGTGCGCCGGCAGCCCGTCCGCCGGCGGCGCTTGCGCCGGCAGCCCGTCCGCCGGCGGCGCCGGGGCCGGCAGCCCGTCCGCCGGACCCGGCCGGCCCAGCAGGAAGCCCTGCACGGCGTCGCAGCCCAGACGCTGCAACGCCTCGAGCTGGTCCAACGACTCCACGCCCTCGGCCACCACGTCGAGTCGCAGCGCCCGAGCCAGGCTGACGATGGCCAGGACGATGGCGCCGTCGTCGGGATCGGTCCCGAGGCCGTCGATGAAACTCCGGTCGATCTTCAGCAGGTCGACGGGGAAGCGCTTCAGGTAGCTGAGCGACGAATAGCCGGTGCCGAAGTCGTCGACCGCCAGGTGGACGCCGAGGCGTTTCAGGGCCCGGAGGGTCTCGGCCGTGGCCTCGACCTCCTCCATCAGGACGCTCTCGGTGATCTCCAGCCAGAGGGCGCCGGGAGGAAGGCCGGCCCGGGCCAGCGCCTCGGCCACGACGTCGATGAGGTCGGGATCGGCGAACTGGCGGGCGGAGAGGTTGACGGTCACCCGCAGGTCGGGCCGACCGGCCGCCCGCCACACCGCCAGCTGCCGGCAGGCCTCGACCAGCACCCACCGGCCGAGGGGCAGGATCAGACCGCTCTCCTCGGCCAGGGGGATGAACTCCGCCGGGCTGACCACTCCCCGCTCGGGGTGGTCCCAGCGCACCAGCGCCTCGGCGGCGATGACCCGCCAGCCGTCGAACGACACCAGCGGCTGGTAGTCGAGGCGGAGCTCGCCGGCGGCGATGGCCGTCCGCAGCGACCGCTCCGTCTCCAGGCGGTCGAGCATGCGGCGGCGCATGTCGGCGTCGAACAGCTCGATGCGGGACCGGCCCCGCTCCTTGGCCCGGTACATGGCGACGTCGGAGTCGCGCAGCATGTCCTCGGCCCGGGTGCCGGGTTCGGCGTGGGCGATGCCGATGCTGGCCGTGATCACGCTCTCCCGGCCGTCGAGGACGATCGGCTCGGCCACGGCGTCGGCCACCCGCCCGGCGACGTCGAGCGCCTCCCGATCGGTCAGGTCCTCGCAGACGACGACGAACTCGTCGCCGGCCAGCCGGCCGACGGTGTCGTGGGGCCGGACGGCCGCCCGCAGCCGTTCCGAGACGCAGAGGAGGACGCCGTCGCCGGCCGAGTGGCCGAAGGAGTCGTTGACCACCTTGAAGCGGTCGAGGTCGGCGAACAGCACGGTGACCCGCCCGCCCGTCCGCTGCGCCCGGGCCAGCGCCTGGTCGAGCCGGTCGAGGACGAGGCTGCGGTTGGGCAGCCCGGTCAGCGGGTCGTGCGTGGCCTGGTGGACGGCGTCGTCGAAGGCCCGCCGCATCCCCTCCACGGCGGAGGCGTCGTTGAGGGCCAGCGAGGCGTGCTCGGCGAAGGCCAGCAGGATCTCCTGCTCGGCGGGGGAGTAGCTGCGGGGCTGGAACGACGCCACCAGCAGGCTGCCGACGATTTCGCCGTTGCGCGACACCGGGGCGGCCATGGCCGAGCGGATGCCGGCCTCGACCAGCTTCCGGTGGGAGTACGGCCAAGCGGCGTAGTCCTCGGCGATGATCAGCCGGCCCTGGAGGATCGCCTGGCCGCTCAGGCCATGGCCGAGGCGCGAATGCTGCAGGGGGCTCATGACCGCGGCGTCGATGCCGGTGGCCGACAGCAGGATCGTGCGGCCGGGGTCGGCCTCGTCCCGGATCCGGAGGCTGGCGGAGTCGTCACCGAGGAGCTCGGCGGCGCCGTCGGTGATGGAGTCGAGCACCTCGCCGATCGGCAGGCGGTGCGAGATCGACCGCTGGATGCGGAAGAGGCGTTCGAGGAGGGTCTGGCGCTCCTGCAGCACCGCCAGGGTCCGGAGCATCCGCAGCGCCTGGCCGAGCACCCGGCCCATGCCCCGCAGGAGCAGTGCCTCGTCGGAGGCGAACGGTGCGCCGGATCGGGCCAGCAGCAGGGTCGTGCCGTCGTCGACCGGAGCGGTGACAACGCTGCAGTCGCCGACACCGGGCACCATGAGGACGGGCGCCGCCCCGGAGACGGCGGCGACGAGGTCCTCCACCGGGGTGCGGCCCGCCCGGAAGCCGACCGAGGCGCGGACTTCACCGTGGCGGACGACGGCGGCCACCTCGGCTTCCAGCGCCTCGGCGGCCCGTTCGGCGGCGCCGTCGAGGGCCGCCGCCTCGTCCTCGTAGGCCGACACGGCGGCGAGGAACTCGGCGAGCTGCTGGGCGTGCCATTCGGACGGGCCGGAGTGGCGCAGCGGCCCGCTCACCTCGCCCCGGTGGCCGCTCACGCCACCGCCAGCACGACGAGCGTCTGGTTGTGGAAGCCGCTGATGCCGTGGGTGCGGGCGATCTCGCCGTAGGTGTAGAAGCCGGCCACCGGTGAACCGCCGGCGAAGGCGGCGATGCGGTCGACCTCGGCGTGGATGCCCGGTTCGCCGAGGACGCCCCGGCGGGCGATGCAGTCGAAGGCCAGCAGGCCGAGCGGCCGGTCGTGGCGGCCGAGATCGAGGGCGGCCAGGGCATCGCCGCAGGCGGCGTCGGTGGCGGCGAGGACGGAGGCGTCGTCGCCCTCCATGAACCATGTCAGTCCGCCCTGGGGGACCTGGGCGATGCACTGCAGCGATCGGTCGCCGAAGTCGGCGCCGGCCACGAAACGGACCTCTTCGCCGCTGCGGCGGCTGAGGCC
>JAICYE010000366.1 GCA_025934385.1 Acidimicrobiia bacterium
CCAGACCACGGTGCCCCCACCATACCAGCCCCCACCCCCCAGGGAAGCGACGCCGCCACCGGCGGGACCACGATCGCGTCCTCGCACGACGGGCGCCAGCGGCTCGGCGCCACGGTCAGCGCGGCGCGGCCAACAGCTCCAACCGCGGCCGTCCCTGAGGTTCTCAACTGACCGGCGGGAGGGAGGGGCGAGCCTCTCCCTCCCGCACCGGCGCGACCCGAACCCGAGGACGCTGAAACCCTGGCGGGCCGTAACCCCGGCCGCCTCCCACGGAAACCACCCAGGGTGAAATCCACCGAACATCTGCCCAAGCCGCCATCCAGCGGCTTGTTTCAGCGGTTTCTGGTCACGGTTTGGTCACGGATGCCACGGACGTGCCACTACGCAGGGTCACTACCTGGAATCGCACCAATGTATTTCCGCAGGTAGAAGGACTAGGCGGTACGAGACGGCACCACGCAGAATGGTATTGCTGCAACATCAAGTGGAAGCCCGGGAACGAGCCCGAATACTTCTGAGGTCCCGGCGGGCCCGGCCGGGCGGATCCCGTCCATGAAGGAATTTTCATGGCGGGCTCACGACCGCTTCATATGCCCGGGAAGGAACCGGTTCGACCCCATTCGAGAACAATGAGTCGAACTCGGCGAGGTGAGCATGGGCACGGACTTCGACACCCTCGGCGTCGTCATCATGCTGGCCGCACTCCTCACCATGCTGGCTGCGCTGGTGTGGTGGGACGGCTGGCCCCCGGTTGACAAGTCCGCCGACGACTCCCGCTGACCTCGGCATCCAACCATAAGGAGAACCATGAACCTTCGTCGATCCCTTCGCGTCATCACCCCGGCGGCCTGCGGCGCCCTCATCCTCGCTCCGGTGGCCGCGCACGCCGACGTCACGGTGCCGGCCCCGCCCGGCCAGGCGTCGGCCGTCGCCGCCCAGGTGGGCTCCCTGCTCGGAGTCTCCAGCACCGGCGCCACCGCCGGCGCCGGCGCGCCGGCGGCCCAGGCGACGGTGATCAGCCTCGCCGGCCAGCCACTGCTCGGCCTCGGTGGGGCCCAGAACGGCGACGGCGACTCCGGCGGGGCCCTCGTCGACACCGGCAGCAGCTTGCCCGCTCAGGTGCAGGTGGCCCCCTGGCACGCCGCCGCCACCGGGACCGGCACGTCCACCCAGCACGCCAAGAGCTCCGCCGCCGTCGGACGGGCCAGCCTCCCCAGCGTCGTGAGCGTCGGCGTGCTGACCTCGGACTCCGAGGCGTCCCACACCGACCAGCAGAGCACCGGGACGTCGGTCACCAACGGCGCCGATCTCGGGCTCCTGGACAGCATTCGGGTGGTCGTGCTCCACTCCGAGGTCGACTCGGCCGGTCACGGCCACTCGTTCCTCGCCAGCCTCAACGGCACCGAGCTGGGCACCGACCAGCAGCTCGGCGCCACCCCGCTGTGCGCGCTGGACGCCCCCGGCCTGCTGGGCCTCTCCTGCCTGACGGCCACCGGCGGCAATGGCGCCACCGCTCCGGGCGGCGTCATCGGCGGGGCGGCCAACGTGCTCGGCGTGACCCCGGCCCTCGACGCCCTCGCCGCCGTCAACCCGGTGTCGGCCTTCACCGCTTCGGCCAGTTCGGGAACCGGCACCGCCCCGATCGCCACTGCCCCGGCCCCGGTGCCGGCGCCGGCGCAGGCGGTCGACGGTACCGAGACCAGCCGGGGGATCACCCAGCCGGCGGCCGACACGGCCACCGAAGGCCAGTCCTCCGGGCGGCTGCCCCGCACCGGCTCCGACGCCACCACCCTGGCCGGCGCGGCCTTCGGGCTCCTGCTGTCAGGTTTCGGCCTCCGCCGGTTCCGCCCCCGCCGCACCGCTCACTGATCCCTCGTACCCCGATTTGAGGGCGCCCGCTCCGGCGGGCGCCCTCGGCGCGCGTCAGCCCGAGCGGCGGGGCGCCGGGCCGGGTTGAGGAATCTTGGGCGTGCCGCCGAGATCCAAATGTCCGATTTGTTCGTATGTCCTGACGGAGCGAACCCGGGCCGGAATCGTCTCTGTCGCCAACCTGTCCCGAACGCCGATCTGTCCCTATCGCCGAGGTGCCAGGGTCGCTCGGATCAGGCCGGGCCGATGCCCGGCCTCGGCCATCGATGGCTGAAGGGAGGAGAGCATGCTGAAACGTGTCCTGGCACCGGTGGTGCTGGGAGGATTGCTGGTCCTGGCGGCGTCCGCTCCGGCGTTCGCCGCCCGGGGGGGTGGCGGCCACATGGGTGGTGGTCACATGGGTGGCGGCCATATGGGCGGTGGCCATATGGGCGGTGGCCACATGAACAGCCCCGTCATGATGAACCGGGGGGGAGGCTTCGCCGCTCACCCGGGGATGGGCCACTTCCGTTCCCCGATGAACCGCAACTTCCGGAACCGGGACGACTTCCGGTTCCGCCACTTCCGGAACCGAAACGACGTGTTCCGGTTCCGCCACCACCGGTTCTTCTTCGCCTATCCGTACTACCCGTCCTACTGCCCGGGTGACTACGGCTACGCCCCCTATCCCGCCGCCTACGCCCCGCGTTACCCCTACTACCCCTATTCGCCGGCGTACTGCCCGTCGCCGTACTTCCCGTACGACGACAATTACGGCGCCGGCTACGGCGGCTACGGCTACGACGACCCGTCGACGCAGCCGCCGCCGAACCGACAGCCGGCGCAGAGCAGCCAGCCGGCACCGAGCAGCCAGCCGATGCCGAGCAGCCAGCCGGCACCGAGCAGCCAGCCGATGTCGGGGGGCATGTCCAGCCCGTCCTCCGGCTACTGATCAGAGTCGGAACCTTGACCCTCGGCCTCGCGCCGCGGGTCAAGGGCTCCGGCCCCAGCCCGGGAGCCGGAGTGATCAGCGGCGGGCCAGGAAGGAGACCACGGGAGCCTTCAGGCCCTGCCCACCGGCCGAACCGAGGAAGGCGGCGTCGCCGAAGGCGAAGATGCCGCCGTCGGAGGCGGTGAACCAGTAGCCCCGCCCGGAGGCCGTCGGCGCCATCCCGACGATCGGCTTGTTCAGCTTGATGGCGCCCGTCGAGCCGTAGAAGCCGGCATCGCCGAAGGCGAACACTCCGCCGTCCGACGCCGTGAGCCAGTAGCCCCGCCCGGTGGGCGCCGCGGCCATGGCCACGATCGGCTTGTTGAGCCTGAGGGCGCCCGTCGAGCCGGAGAAGGCCGCATCGCCGAAGGAGAAGATCCCGCCGTCGGAGGCGACGAGCCAGTAGCCCTTGCCGGAGGGCGTCGACGCCATCCCCACGATGGGCTTGTTGAGGTGGAGGGCGCCGGTCGAACCGGAGAACGCCGCATCGCCGAAGGAGAAGATCCCGCCGTCGGAGGCGACGAGCCAGTAGCCCTTGCCGGAGGGCGTCGACGCCATCC
>JAICYE010000377.1 GCA_025934385.1 Acidimicrobiia bacterium
GAGATGATCGCCGCCGTGCGGGACGTGCCGGTCGCCGAGGGTCTGGCCGCCGAGCAGCGCATCTTCCTCGAGTACATGGGCAAGAACGACGCGGTGCGGGCCGCCCTGGCCCGGTTCCTCGGACCGAAGGAGCGTTGAGATGAGCAGCGGGACGGAGACGACCGAGCGGATCACCCTGCCCGGCCTCTGGCACCTCGAGTTCGAGCACGCCGCCGGCCGGGCCGCCAGCCGCTTCCTCGTGGGCCTGCGCGACGACGCGGTGCTGCGGGCCTCGCCCTGCCCCAACTGCCGGCGGATCCTGGTGCCGCCCCGCAACTTCTGCGAGGACTGCTTCGTCCCCACCAGCGACGACTGGGTCGACGTCGGCCCGGAAGGCGTCGTCGAGTCGTTCACGTTCACCTATGCCCGCTTCGCCGGCTACGCCGACCCGCCCTACGGCGTGGCCTACGTCCGGCCCGACGGAGCGACGACCGCCATTGCCAACTTCGTCACCGGCGTCGACTTCGCCGATCCGGCGGCGGCGGCCGCCCGGCTGGCCATCGGCACCCGCATGCGGGCCGTCTTCCGGCCCGACGGCGAGCGCCAGGCCCGCATCACCGATTTCACCTGGACCCCGGCCGACTGAGGAGCGTCAGACCATGCCCGAAGAGCTCGACCTTCCCTGGTGCTTCGACGACGAGCACATCGCCTGGCAGAAGACGATCCAGGAGTTCTGCCAGCGGGCGGTGGCGCCCGGCGCGGTGCAGCGCGACCTCGAGGGCCGCTTCGACCCCGACCTCATCACCGAGGTCGGCCGGCTCGGGGCCTTCGGCCTGCGGGTGCCTGAGGCCTACGGCGGCTCGGGTGCCGACCTGCGGAGCATGTGCATCGCCGCCGAGGAGTTCGCCGTGGTCGACTCGTCGCTGGCCGTCACCGTCCACGTCCAGGCGATCTCCGGCGCCCTGTTCCACCACCTGGCGTCGGAGGACCTCCGGGCCGAGTACCTGCCGGCCATGGCCTCGGGGCAGAGCTTCTGCGCCTTCGGGCTGACCGAGCCGAGCGGCGGATCCGACGCCGGCCAGATCGCCACCCGGGCCGTACGCGACGGCTCCGACTGGGTCATCGACGGCGCCAAGCAGTTCATCACCAACTCCGGGACGCCGTTCTCGAAGCACGTGATCCTCTTCGCCGCCCACGAACGCGACGGCGCGGCGCCGGCCGGTGCCCGGGCGCCGATCTCGGCCTTCCTGGTGCCGCTTGACGCCCCCGGCGTCACCGTCGGGCCGAAGTACCCGAAGATGGGCTGGCGCTCCTCCGACACCCACCCGCTGTACTTCGACGGCGTCCGGGTGCCGGCGCACCACCTCCTCGGCCAGGAGGGCCGGGGCTACCGGGAGGCGCTGGCCTTCCTCACCTGGGCCCGCATCCCGATCGCCGCCATGTCGACCGGGCTGGCCCGGGGGTGCCTGGAGGCGACGCTCCAGTTCGTGGCCTCCCGGGAGTCGTTCGGCAAGCCGCTCACCGCCCACCAGGCCGTGGCCTTCGGCGTCGCCGACCTGTCGGCCATGACCGACACCGCCCGCCTGCTGACCTACGACGCCGCCTGGAAGTACGACACCGGCCGTCCCATCGAGCGGGAGGCGGCGGTCTCGAAGCTGATGGCCTCGGAGCTGGCCAACCAGATCGCCTACAAGGCCAGCCAGCTGCACGGCGGCTACGGCTTCATGGACGACTCCGACGTGACCCGCCACTACCGCGACGCCCGGATCCTGACGATCGGCGAAGGGACGTCGGAGGTCCAGCGGATGCTCATCGCCCGGGGGCTCGGCCTGCCCGTCTGAGCTGATGGAAGAGTCACCGAAAGCTTGAGTTGACGCTCCTGCTCCGGCTGCACCAAGGTGGTGGCAGTGTGATCCGAGGGGGCAGTGGCGGACGGATGACTCGGCGGCCCATCACCCTGGCCGTCGCCGCGGCGCTGGCCGCCCTGACGGCGCTGTGGCCGGGGGCGGCGCCGGTCCGGGCGGCGACCGGGGTCTCCTCCACCGCCGACAACACCTGGGGCACCGACATCGCCGACACCGGCAAGGCGGGCCGGGTGCTGGCGGTGGCGGCGAGCGGCGGCCTCGTCTACCTCGGCGGTGACTTCCTCGCCGTCTCGCCGCCCGGCTCCAACGACAGCGCCGCCGACGTCGAGCGCCACCATCTGGCCGCCTTCGCCAACGGCGGCACCACGCTGGCCGACTGGAACCCCGGCGCCGACGACGAGGTCCAGGCCCTCCTCGCCGCCCCCGACGGCAAGCGCATCTACGCCGGCGGGATGTTCCACCACATCGGGAACGGGCCGGCGATCCGCCTGGCCGCCCTCGACCCCGTCACCGGTGCCCCCGACCCGACGTTCACGCCGCCGAGGCCGGACGGCGTCGTCCGGGCACTGGCCCTGTCGCCCGACGGGAAGGTGCTCTACGTCGGCGGCGACTTCAGCGGCCTCGCCATCGCCGACGGCACCGTCGTCGACCGGCCGCACGTCGCGGCCCTCGACGCCGCCACCGGCGCGCTCACCGACTGGCTCCCGCCGAGGGACACCGGCGGCCGCTACTACGGCCAGACCGGTAGGGTCGACAGGTCCCGGGCCGGCGGCGTGTACGCCATCGCGCCCTCGGCCGACGGCACCACCGTCCACGTCGGCGGCACGTTCCTCGCCTGGGGCGGGCACTCGGGGCTCGTCAGCCTCGACGCCGCCACCGCCCGGCCGACGCCGTGGCAGGCCAAGATCGACCGGCCGGTCTTCGGCCTCACCCGCAGCAGCGACGGCCACACGTTCTACGCCGCCGCCGGCGGCGCCGGCGGGCGCATGATCGCCTTCCGGCCCCACGGGCCGCCCGGGGGCCTGTGGCAGGTGAAGACCGACGGCGACGTCATGGCGGTGGTGGAATCGGTCACCAGCGTCTATGTCCTCGGCCACTACGACAACATCGTCCAGCCCGATTCCAGCTGCTGGCAGTACTGCCCCGACGGCGTGGCCCGGGAGCACCTGGCGGCCTTCGACCGGACGGGGAAGATCGAGGACTGGAACCCGGTGGCCAACACGCCGACGGGCCCCTACGCCGGCGCGGCCGACGCCGGCCACGTCTACGTCGCCGGCGAGTTCACCAAGATGGGCGGCGTCCGCCACATCGGGTTCGCCGCCTTCTCCGGCACGCCGTAACCCGCCGACGTATGTACCCATTGCCAGTAGTCGCATTGTTTCGAATGCCGTCGTTGCTTTGCGACGAAACCGGCTGAATAGACGGTGTCCGTTTCGTAAACAGTGAGTTAAACTCGCTGCACCGA
>JAICYE010000271.1 GCA_025934385.1 Acidimicrobiia bacterium
AGGCCATGGGCGTCGGCGCCTTTCTCCAGGCCGTGCCCCAGGAGGGCGCCGGCAGCGGCTTCGTCCTCAGCCCCGACGGCGTGATCGTCACCAACAACCACGTCGTCGCCGGCGCCAACACGATCACCGTCACGCTGGCCGACGGTCGCAAGCTCGACGCCCGCGTCCTCGGGCGGGACGCCACCGCCGACCTCGCCGTCCTCAAAGTGGACGCCTCCGGCCTGCCGGCGGTCAAGATCGGCAGCTCCGACGCCCTCGTCGTCGGCGACTCCGTCGTGGCCATCGGCAACGCCCTCGCCCTCGACGGGGGCCCGACCGTCACCGAGGGCATCGTCTCCGCCCTCGACCGCACGATCTCGGCCGGCGACCAGGGTTCGGGGAGTAGCACCGAGACGCTCCGCCACGTCCTTCAGACCGACGCCGCCATCAACCCCGGCAACTCCGGCGGCCCGCTGCTCAACGCCGCCGGCGAGGTCGTCGGCATCGACACCGCCGTGGCCGGCGACGCCCAGAACATCGGCTTCGCCCTGGCCATCGACAAGGCGATGCCGATCATCAACCAGCTGAAGACCGGCCAGACCCCGCAACAGCCCTTCCTCGGAATCTCCACCCTCACGCTGACGCCGGGGATCCAGCGCCAGCTCGGCCTCGACACCGGCAAGGGCGCCGTGGTGGCCAGCGTGACCCCCGGCTCCGGCGCCGAGCTGGCGGGGCTGGCCCAGGGGGACGTCATCACGAAGATCGGCGGGAAGGACGTCGCCAGCGCCGACGACGTGACCGCCGCCGTGTCCGACCGCAAGCCCGGTGACACGATCGACATCACCGTCGACCGCGGCGGCTCGACCCGCACGGTCACCGCCAAGATCGGGAGCCGCTCCGGCGCCGGCGGCTGAGGTTGAAACCCGCCCCAGCGGGTACTTGACCCCTTGGGAAGGTCTGTCAGGATCGGCTTACGGGGAGGGGCGGCGTGGACGGCGTCAGCATCGATCTGGGTACGGCCAACACGGTCGTGTGGGACAGCGCGGACGGCATGGTGTTCAACGAGCCGACGATGATGGCCCTGAGCTTCGACGGCGGCCGGCATTCCGACGTGATCGGCATCGGCCACGCCGCCGAGGAGCTCGTCGGACGGGCGCCCGACGGCGTCGAGGTCGTCCGCCCCCTGCGGGACGGCGTCATCACCGATCTCGAGACGACCCGGCGATACCTCCGGGAAGTCCTCCACGGCATCGCCCCGACGTGGTGGCAGCGGCGGCGCCTGTCGGTCGTCATCGGAGTGCCGGCCGGCGCCACGGCGCTGGAGCGGCGGGCGCTGCTGGAGGCGGCCGAGGAGGCCGGCATCGGCCGGGCCCAGCTGCTCCCCGAGCCCGTCTGCGGCGCCATCGGCTGCGGGATCGACCCGCTCCGGCCCCGCACCCACCTCGTCGTCGACATCGGCGGCGGCACCTCCGAGGTGGCCGCCTTCGGCTCCGGCGGCATGCTGACCTACCGGTCGTCGCCGATCGCCGGCGACGAGATGACGCTGGCGCTCTACCAGTACATCCGCAACGAGCACCAGCTGATCGTGGGCGAGCGCATGGCCGAGGAGGTCAAGATCCGGGCCAGCGCGGAGCCGAGCCCGTCGATGGTCGTGGAAGGGCGCGACGCCGCCACCGCCCGGCCCCGGGTCGTGAACCTCTCGGCCGAGGAGGTGGCCGAGGCCGTGACCCCTGTCACCGTCGAGATCTTCGCCACCCTGGCCGGCTGCCTCGAGGACCTGCCGCCGCAGAGCGTGAGCGACGTCATGTCGGAAGGCGTGGTCGTGGTGGGGGGAGGCGCCCTCGTGCCCGGCTTCGGCAAGCGGCTGGAGGACACCTTCGGGTTCTCGGCGCTGATGGCCGACGAGCCGTTGACCCGGGTGGCCGAGGGTGGCGCCCGCTGCCTGGCCGACAAGGAGACGCTGGCCGCCTACGCGGTCAGCTGACGGTCATCCGCCCGGCGGCGCACCGCCGGGCGCAGGACCCGTTCCCAGGATGTCCCCCCGGTGGTCGGCGAAGTACTGCAGCGCCTGCTTGACGACCGGCCCCGACGTCGTGCCGCCGTGGCCCCCGCCTCGGACGAACGAGGCGAGCACGATCGCCGGATCCTCGGCCGGGCCGGCGGCGATCATCCACGAGTCGGTGTCGCCGTTGGGGCTGGCCGGGTCCTCGGCCGTCCCCGTTTTGGCCATGACCGAGAGCGGAAGGTCGCCCAGCAGCCCGGCCGTCCCCCGTTCGACGGCCTGGCGCATCCCGTCTCGCAGCGGCCCCAGCGCAGCGGCGAAGGGCACCGGCACCGGACCCGGCGCCGGAACAAGCGCGGCCTTGTGGTCGGCGCCGGCGAAGTCGAGGCCGAGGCGGGGCGTCACCAGCTGGCCGGTGGCCACCGCGGCCATCCACCGGGCCGCCTGGAGCGGCGTGGCCGTCACGTAGCCCTGGCCGATGCCCAGCACGACCGTGGCCGCCGGGTACCACGGTGCGCCCCGGGCGTGGAGCGACTCCGGCGTGCCGAGCTCGCCGGCCGTCTCGTCGACGTCGATACCGGTCGGCACGCCGACGCCCAGCGCCGTTCCGATGTCGTGGATGCGCTCGGGTCCCAGCTGCAGCGCCAGCTTGTAGAAGTAGACGTCGTTCGACCAGGCGAGGGCCTCGACCAGGTTGGCCGGCCCGAGCGGGCGCCAGTTGTTGAAGGTGTGGCCGGCGTAGGAGAAGCTCCCCCCGGTGGGCACGACGGTCTCGGGCGGGAGCACCGCGTCGGCGAGGTCGGTCGCCGCCACCACCGGCTTGAACGTCGACCCGGGGGGCGCCGCCACCTGCGTCACGTGTTCCAGGGTCGGGTGCCCGGGGCCCTTCTTCGCCGCTCCGAGGGCGGCCTCGTCGATGGGCGGGCCGTAGAGGTTGTCGTCCACCGCCGGCAGGCTGGCCATGGCCAGCACCTGTCCGGTCTTGGGATCCATGGCCACGGCCCCGCCCAGGTCCCCGCCGGACGTCCCGAGACCGCCCGCCAGCGCCGCTGACAGCTGCTGCTGCAGCCCGAGGTCGATCGACAGGCGCAGGTCGAGCCCGGGGACGGGATCGCGGTGCCGTTCCAGCCCCACCGGCCGCCCCCGGGGGTCCACGAGGAAGCACTGCTCGCCGGCCACGCCCCGCAGGACGGCGTCGTAATGCCGTTCGATCCCCAACTCTCCGACCCGCTCCCCCAGCGGCAGCCCCGGCCAGCGCTGGTGGTCCTTTTCGGTGTCGGCGCCGACGAACCCGACGAACGGCGCCACCAACGGCCCGGCCGGGTACACCCGCTTCGGCGACGGCAGGAGGACGACGCCGGGTACCCGGGCGGCGGTGATACGCCCGGCGGTGGCGGCGTCGACGGGGCCGAGCTTGACCAGCATGCCGTCGGAGTGGACGGCGGTGGCGGCGATGTCGGCGACCGGGCGGCCGAGGAGACCGGCCAGCGTGTCGACCGCGACCCGGTCGCGGCGCAACACCGTGGGGATGGCCGCCAGCTGGTCCTGGTCGGCGTTGCCGGCCAGGACCGCGCCGTGCCGGTCGGTGATCAGCCCCCGGGGGGCGGGCAGGCTGACACAGCGGGTCATCTGGGTGCGGGCGGCCTGGCGGAGGGAGGCGCCCCGGGCGATCTGGAGGTGCCGGCCGTAGCCGGCGCAGGCCAGCAGCACGATCGTGAGTGAGAAGGCGATCCGGGCCATCCAGCGGGGCGGGGTGCGGGACCATCGAGGCGGCGCCCACAAGCGGCGGCGGGCGCCGTCGCGGCGAGCGGCGAGGACGACGCCGAACCCCGCCAGGTAGACGATGGCCGCCGTCCCCCCGTAGCTGACCAGTGGGAACGGGATCCCGGCGATCGGCAGCAGGCCGAGATTGCCGGCCACCGAGATGGCCACCTGTGTCCCGAACAGGACCGCGAGACCGGTTCCGATCAGCATGCCGAGGCTGGTGCGCGACCCCCGTCCGGCCAGGGCCATCCGCCACACGATCAGCAGCGTGACGGCCACGGCCACGAGCCCGGCCACCAACCCGAACTGCTGGGCGATGCTGGCGAAGGCCAGGTCGGTGTGGTTCTCCGGCAGGTACTGGGCCAGCAGGTGGTGGAAGGCGTCGCCGAACCGGCCGGTGAGCCCGCCTGAGGCCAGGGCGATGTGGGCCTGCTGAAGGGTGTAGCCGCCGGCGGCGTCGGGCGAGCGGGTGAAGAAGCCCTGCAGGCGCTCCAGCTGGTAGGAGCGGAGCAGCGGCAGCGCCAGCGGGGCGGCCACGGCCGCCGCCACCACCGGCGGCAGCAGGTACCGCCAGGGGATGCGGGCCAGGATCAGCATGGCGACCA
>JAICYE010000050.1 GCA_025934385.1 Acidimicrobiia bacterium
CACGGGGATCTCGCTGCGCCGCGACGAGCTGCAGCTCTCGCGCGGCGAGTCGATCGGGGACACCGCACGGGTGCTCTCTCGCTACCTCGACGTCGTCGCGATTCGCACGCTCGAGCACGCGGAGCTCGAGGAGTGGGCCGAGTCGTCGTCGATCCCGGTGATCAACGCGCTCACCCGGACGGAGCACCCGTGCCAGGCGCTCGCCGACGCGCTCACGATTCGCGACCGCCTCGGCGGGCTCGACGGCGTCCGCGTCGGCTGGGTCGGCGACGGCACCAACGTGCTCGTGTCGCTCGCAGGCGTCGCCGCGCTCACCGGGATGACGGTGGTCGCAGCCTGCCCCGAGGGCTTCGGCCCGCCCGCGGGCACGCCGGTCGAGGTCGTGCGCGACCCGCGCGACGCGGCGGCCGGAGCGGACGTGCTCGTCACGGACATCTGGACCAGCCTCGGCACCGACGCGGAGGCGGAGCGGCGCGTCCGGGCACTCGAGCCGTACCGGCTGGACGCGGGCCTGCTGGCCACGGCCGCACGGGGCGCGATCGTGCTCCACTGCCTTCCGGCCCATCCCGGCGAGGAGATCGCCGCCGACGTCCTCGTCCTGGCCACCGGGTTCCAGAACCTCAACCTCCTGGCGCCCATCGAGGTGCGGGGTCGCTCCGGCCGGACACTGCGGGAGAGCTGGGGCGACGACGACGCCACCGCCCACCTGGGCATCACCGTGCCCGACTTCCCCAACCTCTTCCTGCTGCTCGGCCCCAACACCATCGCCGGCCACGGCGGCAGCGCGGCGCTGGGCATCGAGATGGAGGTCCGCTACGTCATGGGCATGCTCGCCCGCATGGTCGGGGACGGGATCGCCTCGGTCGAGTGCCGCCGGGAGGTCCACGACGCCTACGTGGAACGCATCGACGCCGCGCTGCGCCGCACGATCTGGGCCCACCCGGGGATGACGACCTACTACCGCAACAGCCGCGGGCGGGTGGTGACCACGATGCCGTGGACCAACGCCGAGTACTGGCACATGACCCGGGAACCGGACCTCGACGAGTTCCACGTGGTGCGGTCCGGAAGGTGAGCGCCTCGGCCGTCGAGGTCGAGCCCGGCGTCCGCCTCCACGTCGAGGACGGCGGGCCGGGGGACGGCGGGCCGGGAAACGACGCACAGCCCGGCGGGCGGCCGGTGGTGCTGCTGGCCGGGCTCGGCCTCGACCACGAGTCGTGGGCCGGGCCGGCCGCCGCCCTCGGCCGCCGCCACCGGGTGGTCCGCATCGACCTGCGGGGGACGGGCCGCTCCGACGCCCCGACCACCGGCTATTCGCTCGACCGCCTGGCGCTCGACGTCACTGCGGCACTCGAACACCTCGACCTCGCCGACGTGGCCCTGGTCGGCCATTCCTTCGGCGGGCAGGTGGCGCTGCTGGTGGCCGCCACGGCCCCGGGCCGGCTGAACCGACTCGGCCTCGTGTGCTCCAACGGCGTCCGGGCCAGCCGCAGCACCGGGTTCCCCTACGGGCAGCCGCCGGACGAGCTCGAGCGGACGCTGGTCGAGGCCGAGCGCCGCCACCGCCTGGAGGCGAGACGCCGCAACGTGCTGGCCGGCTTCCCGCCGGGGGCCGACCCCAACCCGGCGCTCGTGCGCCGGTTGGTCCGGTGCCAGCTGCGGATGCCGTCGTGGGCGGCCATCGCCTGCCTCCGCACCTATCTCTACACCGACCTGACCGCCGAACTGGCGGCCGTGAAGGTGCCCGTCCTCCAGATCCTCGGGGCCGACGACCCGGTCACCAGCCTGGCCGGCGGGCCGTGGGTCCAGGACCGGCTGTCCGGCGGGCGCCTCGAAGTCCTCGACCGGTGCGGCCACTACCCGATGTTCGAGACCCCCGAGCGCTTCAACGCCCTCCTCGCCGAGTTCGTCGCCGGACCGTGAGGGATCGACGACCGTGTCACGGCCGCATGTAGCTGCCGCCCGACACGTTGATCGTCTCGCCGGTGATCGACCGGCTGGCGTCGGAGGCCAGGAACAGCACCGCTTCGGCGATGTCTTCCGGCGTGGCCGGCCGCCCGAGGGGGATCTCCGCCTCCATGGCGGTGAGGTGCTCGGCCGGGATCAGCCTGGCCAGGAACGGGTTCGGGGTGAGGCCGGGGGCGACGCAGTTGACCCGCACCTGGTACGGCGCCGCCTGGAGGGCGGTGGAGCGGCTGAGGGCCAGGACGCCGGCCTTGGCGGCGTGGTAGGCGGTGTTGCCCGGCGTGCGGCTCGTCCAGGCCTCGACCGAGGCGATGTTGACGATCGACCCCGACCCCCGCTCGATCATGTGGGGCAGCACCGCCCGCATCGTGAAGAACTGGCCGGTGAGGCAGACGTCGACGACCCGGCGCCAGGAGTCGGTCTTCGTCTCCCACAGGAGCGCCGGTTCCGACGTCCCGGCGTTGTTGACGAGGACGTCGATGCGCCCGAAGGTCCGCAGCACCTCGCCCACCACCGCCTCGACGTGGTGCTCGTCGGTCACGTCGAGGGTCATGCCGACGACGCGCCGGCCGGTGTCGGCGGCGATGGCTTCGGCGGTGGTCGTGGTGCGGCCGGCGGCCGTGTCGGTGACGACCACGTCGGCCCCGGCTTCGGCCAGGCGACGGGCGGTGGCCCGGCCGATCCCGGCGCCGGCGGCGGCGGTGACGAGGGCGACCCGCCCGGCGAGATCGGCGGCGGGGGCGGGCGGGGGCGGCATGGCCGGGATCCTAAATCCTGCGCGCAGGATGCAAAAGCGTTGACCGTCCCGACCGGTCGGCCATAAATTGAGACGCGATGCTCCAAAATAGGTCCGCCGCCGTGCCCGTCGGGAGCTGAGCGTGCCCCGGGCGGCGGTGTGCACCGAACTGCGCCGACCCCTGGAGGTGATGGACCTCCACCTCGGAGCGCCGCTCCAGGGCGAGATCGCCGTGCGGTTGGCCGCCTCGGGCGTCTGCGCCTCGGACGCCTCGGTGGTGAAGGGCGACCTTCCCAGCCCCCGGCCGGTCGTGCTCGGCCACGAGGGCGCCGGGGTGGTGGCCGCCGTCGGCGACGGAGTCACCGGACTGGCGGTCGGCGACCACGTCGTCGTGACGGCCATGCCGCAGTGCGGGCACTGCTACCGCTGTCGCCGGGGCCAGCCCAGCCTGTGCGAGGTGGCCGACGGCGTCCTGTTCTCGGGGGCGCTGCAGGACGGCAGCCCGCGGTTCGCCACCACCGACGGCGAGCCCGTCGCCCAGATGGTGGCGGCCGGCACGTTCGCCGAGGAGGTCGTCGTGTCGGCCATCTCGGCCGTGCGGATCCCGGCCGACGTCGACCTGGCCGCGGCGTCGCTGCTCGGCTGCGGCGTCCTCACCGGCTTCGGCGCCGCCGTCAACGCCGCCGCCATCGGGCCGGGGCGAACCGTCTGCGTCCTCGGCTGCGGCACGGTGGGCCTGGCGGCGGTTCAGGGGGCCCGGCTGACTGGGGCCGACGAGATCATCGCCGTCGACGTCGTGGCGGCCAAGCTCGACCTGGCGCTGGCGCTCGGGGCCACGGTGGCCGTGCCGGGCGGGGACGACGTCGTCGATCGGGTCCGCAAGGAGACCGGGGGCCGCGGCGTCGACGTCGCCCTGGAGTGCGCCGGCCTCCAGGCGACCGTCAACCAGGCCATCGCCCTGACCGGCAAGGGCGGCGAGGTCGTCTTCGTCGGCGCCGGCGACGCCGAGACCCGGGTCGACGTCCCCCAGTTCCGAGGTCTCGTCGGCTGCGCCAAGACGTTCCGGGGCGTGCTGTTCGGCAGCGCCGACATCCAACGGGACATACCCCGCCTCGTCGACGCCTACCGGGCCGGTGACGTCGAGCTCGACCGGTTCGTCAGTCGGACATACCGCCTCGACGAGATCAACGCCGCGCTCGGCGCCCTCGGCCACCCCGACGTCATCTCGGCCGTCGTGGACCTGACATGAGCGGGTCGGCCGGTGCGCCGGCAGCGCGGGCGCTCGACGCCGCCGACCTGTGCGAGGCCTTCGCCCGCACCGTCGCCCGCGGCGGCGACGCGCCGGCGCTGCGGTCCTCCGACGGTGCCACCACGCTGTCGTGGCGGCAGTTCGACGAACGGATGCGGGCCGCCGCCGGCGGGCTGGCGGCGCTCGGCGTCGGCCGGGGCGGCACCGTGGCCATGGTGCTCACCAACCGGTTCGAGGCGGCCGTTCTCGACATGGCCACGCTCCACCTCGGCGCCGTGCCGGTGTCGCTCTACAACAGCACGCCGGTCGGCCAGCTCGCCTACCTGTTCGGCGACTCCCGGGCCGACGTGGTCGTGACCGAGCGGCTCTTTGCCGACCGGGTCGGCCGGGCGCTGGCGGCCATGGCGGCCGAGGCGCCGGCGCCGGCCCCCCGCCTCGTCGTGCCCCGCCTCGTCGTGGTCGACGGCGACCGCGACACCGACGACGGCCCGCCGGGCAAGGTCGAGGCCGACGTGGCGTCGTTCGACGCCCTGTGCGTCGGCGGCCGGGCCCTCGAGGCGGGCACCGGGCCGGAGCTGCGCCCGTCGGACCTCGTGACCGTCGTCTACACCTCGGGGACCACCGGCGAGCCCAAGGGCGCCGAACTCACCCACGCCAACATCCTCGACCAGATCCGGGGCCTCCACTCGCTCGGCCGCCTCCCCGACGGCGGACGGGCGCTGTCGTACCTTCCCTTCGCCCACCTGGGCGACCGGCTCTGCGCCTACTACATGCCGGTGGTGACCGGCGCCTGCATCACCTACCACCCCGACCCCCGGACGGCGGCCGCGCTCCTGCCCGACGTCCAGCCGACGCTGTTCATGGCCGTCCCGAAGATCTGGCAGCGGCTGCAGAACCGGGCGCTGGCCCACGTCGCCGGCCGGCCGGAGGAGGAGCGCCGCCAACTGGAGGCGGCCATCGACATCGGCGGTCGCCTCCATGACGCCCGCGTCGCCGGCGTCCCCGCCGACCCGGCGCTGGCCGCCGAGTGGCAGACCCACCAACGGCTTCTGGCGTCGCTACGGGCGGCCGTCGGCCTCGAGGCCGGTCAGCTGCTCTTCACCGGCGCCGCGCCGCTGCCGCCCGAGACGCTGCGGTTCTTCGCCGCCATCGGCGCCGACCTCTGCGAGTGCTACGGCCAGAGCGAGACCGCCGGCATCGTCCTGTGCAATCCCGCCGACCGGCCCCGGCCGCTGACCAACGGGCTGCCGCTGCCCGGCGTCGAGGTGCGCCTGGCGGCCGACGGCGAACTGCTCGTCAGGGGGCCGATGGTCATGGCCGGCTACCGGGGCAAGCCGGAGCTCACCGCCGTCGCCTTCGATGACGACGGCTGGCTGCGGACGGGCGACGTCTTCACCACCGACGACGCCGGCTACTACCGCATCGTCGACCGCAAGCGGGAGATCATCGTCACCTCGACGGGCAAGAACGTCTCGCCCGTCCACGTGGAGAACACCATCGCCAGCGCCAGCCCGCTGGTCGGGTCGGTGGCCTGCATCGGCGACGGCCGCCCGTACTGCGCCGCCCTGGTGGCCCTGGAACCCGAGGCCTCCGCCGGGCTCACCGAGGAAGCCATCGCCGACTCGCTCAGGGCGGCGATCCGGCGGGCCAATACGGAACTGAACGACGCCGAGCAGATCCGCCGGTTCGCCGTCGTCGGAGAGACCTGGCTCCCCGGTGGCGACGAGCTCACCCCGACGATGAAACTGAAGCGCAAAGCCATTGCCGCCAAGCACGCCGCGCTGATCGAAGCGCTCTACGGAGGAGAGGATTCCCATGCCGTTCTGCGACCGTGACGGAAACAAGCTGTACTACGAGGACTCCGGAGGGGAGGGTCCTGCCATCGTCTTCTCCCACGGTGCCTTCCTCGACCACACGATCTGGGAGCCGGTGGTGGAGCGGCTGGCACCGGCGCAGCGCTGCATCACCTGGGACGCCCGGGGCCACGGCATGTCCGAAGCCAACGGCCCGTTCGACTACTGGGACCTCGCCACCGACGTCATGGCCATCCTCGACGCCGTCGGCGTGGAGTCGGCCGCCCTGGTCGGCATGTCGCAGGGCGGGTGGCTCACGCAGCGAGCGGCGCTGGCCCACCCCGACCGGGTCCGGGGCATCGTCCTCACCGCCACCTCGATGCACGTGCTGTCACCGGAGGAGCAGGCCGGCTACAGCCAGCTGGCCCAGGGCTGGCTGGCCATGGGGCCCGTCGGCGAGATCGGGGACACCGTCCTCAACATCCAGTTCCTCCCGACCGACTACGACGGCAGCCGGTACCTCGAGAAGTGGCGGGCGCGGCCGCCGTCGGCCTGGGCCCAGGTGTGGTCGACGGTCCTCGGCCGCGACGACATCGACGACCGCTTCGGCGACATCAAGTGCCCCGCTCTGTGCATCCAGGGCACCGGGGACGGCATCTTCCCCGTCGCCCTGGCCGAGGAGATGAGCCGGCTCCTGCCCGACAGCCGGGGCCTCGTGGCCATCGAGGGGGCGCCGCACTGCATCTCGCTCACCTTCCCGGACGAGATGAGCTCGGCCATCTCCGACTTCGTCGCCGGCATCGGCTGAGGGAGGAAGCGATATGGGCGGACTGGTGGAGGGCAGGGTGGCCGTCGTCACCGGCGGGGCCAGCGGCATCGGGCGGGCCACCGCCTTCGCCCTGGCCCGGGAGGGGGCGGCGGCGGTGGTGGTGGCCGACGTGCGCAGCGAACCCCGGGAGGGCGGCAAGGCCACCCACGACGCCATCGAGTGCGACAGTCGCTACGTCGAGTGCGACGTGACCCGGGTGGCCGACCTCGAGCGGGCGGTGGCCGCCGCCGACGACTTCGGCGGCGTCGACATCATGGTCAACAACGCCGGGATCGTGGTGGTGAAGGACTTCCTCGACTTCACCGAGGAGGACTACGACCGGCAGATGGCCGTCAACGCCAAGGGCGTGTTCTTCGGCACCCAGATCGCCGCCCGCCGGATGGTGGAGAAGGGCGGCGGGGTGATCGTGAACATGTCGAGCATCGCCGGCATCTGCGGCGTGGGGGCCACGTCGGCCTACACGGCGTCGAAGGGAGCGGTGAAGCTCACCACCTACGCCGCCGCCCAGGCCCTGGCCCCCAAGGGAATCCGGGTCAACGCCGTCCATCCCGGCCTCGTGGCCACGGAGCTCGTCACCACCGACTTCGGGTTGCCGGCCGACGCCATCACGTCCGTGTTCCCCGCCCCGATCGGGCGCCCGGCCCAGCCGGAGGACATCGCCGATGCCGTCGTCCTGCTGTGCTCCGACCACAGCCGCTACATGACCGGCGCCTCGCTGGTGGTCGACGGCGGCATGATCAGCACGATCTGAACCGACCGGCGCGACAAGGCGACAAGGGGAGGCAGCCATGAAGGTCAGCGTGTTCGCCATGCCGACGATCCCGGCCACGATCGAGGAGCGGCGCAGGCTGCGGCCGATCGGCCGCAACACCGAGCGCTACCAGATGATGCTCGACGAGCTGCGGACGATCGCCGTGCGGGCCGACGAGCTCGGCTACGACGCCTTCTCCACCACGGAGCACCACCTGCACTCCGAGGGCGGGGAGGCGATGCCCGACCCGCTGATGCTCTACGCCGACCTGGCCGCCCGAACGGAGAACATCCACTTCTACCCGATGTCGATCGTCGCCTCGGCCGACGACCCGATCCGGATCTCGGAGCGCATCGCCCTCCTCGACCAGCTGACCCGGGGCCGGGTGGGCGTGTGCTTCGCCCGGGGCTACCAGAAGCGCTGGATCCAGATCCTGTCCCAGGGGCGGGGCGCCACGTCGCTCATCGACCCCGACTCCGACCAGCGCAACCGGGAGATCTACGACGAGCACGTGGACGTCATCCGCAAGTCGTGGACGCTCGACTCCTGGGACCACGACGGCGTCCACTACCAGGTGCCGTATCCCTTCAAGGAGGGCGTGGCCGGCTTCGCCGGCGTCAGCTGGACGAGGGAGTTCGGCTCCGACGACGAGGTCGACGAGGACGGCGTCATCCGCCGGATCGGCGTGACCCCGCCGCCCTACCAGCGTCCCTACCCGGAGGTGTGGGTGCCGTTCACGGTGTCGCCGGCCACGCTGGTGGCCGCCGCTCGGGAGGGTTTCTCCTGCCTGGCCGTCGAGGGCCGACCGGCCGCCTTCCGGGCCCACGCCCTCGCCTACCGGGCCGAGGCCGCCCGCCACGGCCACGAGTTCAAGCTCGGGGCGCGCTTCGGCGCCACCCGCTCGATCTGCCTCGGCGAGACCCGGGAGGAGGCCTTCGACATGGCGGTGAAGACCGCGGCCTTCGAGTGGCACCACTACTTCAACACGTTCGGCTTCGCCGAGATGTGGCGGACGGCCGACGACGACCCGAACCAGCCGGTGACCTTCGCCGACGAAGCCGCCCTCGCCCATCGCCTCATCGAGGTGGGCCAGCTGCTCTGCGGCACCGCCGACGACGTCCGCCGCCAGATGGAGGACCTGCACCGCTGTCATCCCGAGCGGCTCACGCCGCCGCTGTCGGGGGGACACCCCCCAACCCCCCGGGCCGGTGACGGCGACGAGGCCGGCCAGCTCGAATGGCTGGTGTGGCAGTTCTTCCAGCAGGGCACGACCCCGCTCGACGTCCAGCTCCGCCAGCTGGAGCTCTTCGCCGAACACGTCCTCCCCGCCGTGCGGTAACGGGGTCGGACCCGCTCAGCCGGCGACGGCGGCGCGGTGGGCGGCCACCAGACCGAACCCGGCGGCGACGAGCGAGCCGACTCCGCCGATGAGGACGGGGGACCTCGTCGTAGGCTGGGCCCCCATGTACGAGACACTGCTCTACAACGCTGTCGACCGGGTGGCGACGATCACCCTGAACCGTCCGGACCGGCTGAACACGATCGTGCCGCCGATGCCCGACGAGTTCGAGCACGCCGTCACCGCCGCGGTGCGCGACGAGGACGTCAAGGTCATCGTCCTGCGAGGGGCCGGCCGATCCTTCTGTGCGGGCTATGACTTCGGCGGCGGATTCCACCACTGGGACGACCAGATGACGACCGACGGGGAGTGGGATCCCGGCAAGGACTTCGTGTTCGCCACCGCCCCGGCGATCGCCCCGACCCAGAAGTTCATGAGCATGTGGCGGGCACCCAAGCCGGTGGTGGCGCAGGTCCACGGCTGGTGCCTCGGCGGGGGCAGCGAGACGGCGCTCTGCGCCGACATCGTCATCGCCTCGGAGGACGCCCGGATCGGCACGCCGTATTCACGGCTGTGGGGATGCCACCTCTCGGGGATGTGGATCTACCGGCTGGGGCTGGCGAAGGCCAAGGAGTACGCCCTGACCGGCCAGCCGTTCTCCGGTGTCGAGGCCGAACGGGTGGGCCTCATCAACCGGGCGGTGCCGTTCGATCAGTTGGAAGCCGAGGTCGCCCGGACGGCGCGGCAACTCGTGTCCATCCCCGCCGCCCAGTTGGCGGCCATGAAACTCGTGGTGAACCAGGCCTACGACAACATGGGCCTGGCCGGCACCCAGCTGCTCGGTCCGGTGCTGGACGGGCTGATGCGCAACACTCCCGACGCCCGCCGCTTCGTCGAGCTCGCCCAGCAGGAAGGCGTGGCCGCCGTCGTCCGCCAGCGCGACCGTCCCTTCGCCGACTACCGGGAAGGGCCGCCCGAGGACCAGCCCGACCCTCGAAATGTCATTGTCCCTTGAACCGCACCGATCCGACGAGCGGGGTTCGGTGAGTCGAGCGGCGTTCGTGGTGCCGATGCTGGCCCGGCTGGTGACCGAGCCGCCTCCGGGGGCGCGATGGGTGTACGAACGCAAGCTCGACGGGCTGCGCTGCATCGCCGTACGCCACGGCGATCGGGTCGAGCTCTGGTCCCGCAGCCGCCAGTCGTTCAACCGCCGGTTCGGCGGCATCGTTGACGAGCTGGCGCGGCTGAGCGCGGCCGACGTGGTGCTGGACGGCGAAATCGTCGCCATGGAAGGGGACCGCACCAGCTTCTCGTTGCTGCAGCGGCCCGGCTCGACCGCCACGCCGGTCCTCTCCGTCTTCGACGTCCTCC
>JAICYE010000007.1 GCA_025934385.1 Acidimicrobiia bacterium
GAAGACACCTCCGTCGGACGCGACCAGCCAGTACCCATGACCCGACGGCGTCGCCGCGCCCCCCTTGACCAGCCAGGCCAGCGGCGCCGAACCGGCCGACCCGGCATCGGTGGCGCCGCCGCGGGCGGCCACCCCGCCGAGGCCCGTGACCCCCCAGTACCCGCCGCCGGAGCAGGCCAGGATGCCGACGACGTCGGCCCGGATCGTGTCGAGGTGCATCTGGCCGCCGTCGCCGACCCACTCCCAGTGCCAGGCCTCGGGGCAGGCGCTTCCGCCCGGTTCCGCCCAGCGGGCGTGGTTCCACCCGAACCGGGCGGCGTTGGCCTTGAGCCACCGGTAACCGGAGGACGTGAAGCCGAGGCTGCCGCCGGCGTCCCGGAAGTCCACCGCCTCGCCCCAGCCGTGCATCGACGTGCCCGACCCGGCGGCACAGGCGCAGTTGCCCCGCCCGCAGGCGTTGTTCTTCGCCGCCGACTGGGCCGCCGCCGGCCGGTAGCACTCGGCCGGCCGGAGGGCGACGCCGTCGGCCCGGGCCGCGGTGAGCATGAGCGCCAGGCTCGGCCCCGCCGCCCTCGCCGCCCGGCAGTCCCCCTCGACGCCGACGAGGGCCTGGGGTCGCATCCGGCCGTTGGTCTCGCCGGCGACGCCGCTCGGACGGTTGTCGGGCTGGACCGGGCTCTGCGCCGCCGCCTCGGCCAACGGCAGCAGCAGCGCGCCGACCAGTGCGACGACGGCGGTGATCCCCATCAGAGCCCGGTGCCGGGAAAGACGCCCCATGCCCAGATCATGCCCCCGGACTCAGCCGACGAAGCGGATGCCGTCGAGTTCCGACTTCGCCTCCCGCAACATGAGGCTCGCCACCGCCGCCCCGGGGGTGCGGGTGCCGTCGAGCACCGCCTGCACCTGTTCGGCGATCGGCATCTCGACCCCGGCGGCGGCCGCCCGGGCGAGGACGGCGGCGGTGCTCCGTACTCCCTCGGCCACCATCGTCATCCCGCCCAGCACGTCAGCCAGCGACCGACCCCGACCCAGCGCTTCGCCCACCGACCGGTTCCGGCTCTGGGGGCTGGTGCAGGTCACGACGATGTCGCCGATGCCGGCGAGACCGAGGAAACTCAGCGGATTGCCCCCGAGGGCCAGGCCGAAGCGGGTCAGCTCCGCCAGCCCCCGGGTGATCAGCGCCGCCCGGGCGTTGTCGCCGACGCCAAGGCCCTGGGCGATTCCGGCGGCCAGCGCCACCACGTTCTTCACCACGCCGGCGATCTCGCAGCCGACGACGTCGGGGTTCGTGTAGACCCGGAAGGTGTCGGTCATGAACAGCCGCTGGACCAACGCCGCCGCCTCGGTGTCGGCCATGGCCACCACCGACGCCGTCGGCAGCCCGGCGGCGACCTCGCCGGCGATGTTGGGCCCGGTGAGGACGCCGATGCGACCCCCGCCCTGGCCCGGCAGCACCTCGGCCACCACTTCGGTCATCCGCTTGAGCGAGCCCTGCTCGAGGCCCTTGGCCAGGCTGAGCACCACCGCCGAGGGCGGCAGGAACGGCGCCGCCGCCTCCAGCACCGATCGGAACCCATGCGACGGCACGGCCACGGCCACGACGTCGGCACCGTCGAGCGCCTCCTCGAGCCGGGCGGTGGCCGCCACGCCAGCGAGGGACAGACCCGGCACGTAGTCGGCGTTCTCCCCCGACCCTCCGATCGCCTCGGCCAGCTGGGGCCGGCGGGCCCACAGTGAGACGTGGGTGGCGTTGCGGGTGCCGAGGGCCGACACCGTGGTGCCCCACGACCCGGCCCCGATGACGGCCAGCCGCATCAGGTCTGTTCCTCGACTTCGGCGTCGAGGAGCGCCTGGGCCACCCGGCCGCGGCAACTCCGCAGCCGGGCCGACTCCGGTGGGCGGAACCACCATGGCTCGGCACCGGCACCGGGCGGCAGCGGATAGAGCCGCCTCGCCTCCGCCACGGCGGCGCAGATGGCGCCCATGATGCGGTCGGTCGTCTCCCGGGGATTGGCGCCGGGCCCGACCGCCACCGTCTCCCCCACGACCATGGTGATCGGTGTGCGGAACCGCTCCGCCTTGCGGTTCCGGGGCGGGACCACCCTCTGGGTACCCCACAGCCCGACGGTCATCACGTCGACGCCGCTCGCCCGGGCCAGCCGGGCCAGCCCGGTCTTCCCGGCCATCGGGTCGAGGTCCGGTGAGATGGTCCCTTCGGGGAAGACGTGCACGCACTCCCCGGTCCGCAGCGCCGCCGCCGCGGCGTCGAGGGCGCCGGCGTCGCCCGTCCCCCGTTCGACGGGGATCTGCCCCATCCGCCGTAGGCCCGCCCGCAGCACCCGGTTCTGGAACAGCTCGGCCTTGGCCAGAAACCGCACCCGCCGCCGGGCGAGGTCGGTCAGGTTGGCGATGGCGATGGGATCGAAGTAGGAGAGGTGGTTGGAGGCCAGCAGTACCGGGCCGCTGGCCGGTATGCGCTCCACACCCTCGATCCGCCAGCGCAGACAGCGCCGCACGGGCGGGCGGAGCAGGGTCTCGACCAGCCCGTAGAGCAGTTCCACAGGCCGGTAGGATAGGCCCGCCGATGTCCCGGGACTCCTTCCTGATCGCCCAGCTCTCCGACATCCACTGCGGGTCGCCGTTCTTCGACCCGCAGCTTCTCCACCATGCCGTGGAGGAGGTGCGGACGCTGGCGCCCGACCTCGTGCTGATCGGCGGCGACCTCACCACCGACGGCTACGCCCACGAGTTCCGCGACGCCCAGAACCACCTGGCGCCGCTGCTCGACAGCGCGCTCACCACCGTCGTCATCCCCGGCAACCACGACGCCAAGAACGTCGGCTATCTCCACTTCACCGACAGCTTCGGGCCGGGCGATATGCCGGGAAAGGGCGACCGCGTCCTGCATCTGACCGGCCGAACGGGGCCGGCCGACATCGAGCCCGACAGTCCGGGCGAGGCCGTCACGCTGGTGGCGATGGACTCCACGAAGCCCGACCTGGCCGAGGGCGAGATCGGCCGGGAGCGGTACTCGTGGATCCGCCAGCAGTTCGCCGGCCCCTCCTCCTTGAGGATCTTCGCCCTGCACCACCATCTCGTGCCGGTGCCGGGGACGGGCCGGGAGCGCAACACCGTGTGGGACTCCGGCGACGTCCTGGCCCTGCTCGGCGAGGCCGGCGTCCACCTCGTCCTCTCCGGCCACAAACACGTGCCGTTCGTCTGGCTCCTCAACGACCTGCTGGTGGTGAACTCGGGGACGGTCTCGTCCCACCGGCTGCGGGGCTACGTGCGCCCGTCCTACAACCTGCTCGAGGTGACCGAGGACCGCATCGTCGTGACGCTGCGCTACCCCGGCACCGGCGAGCGCCACGCCGCCGAGCTCGACCGGCGGGCCATGCGCCTGTACCCCAACCCCGAGCTGGCCGGCATGTTCGCCAAGTCGGCCTGGCACGCCTAGTGAAGGGGGACGGCGGAGTGTTCGTGCGCCTGTTCTCGTCGGCCATCGACCCGAGCGACCTTCCCGAGGTCCGCCGCATCTTCAGCGAGGACATCAAGCCGGTGTTCGAGTCCCTGCCCGGCTGCTCGTCGATGGAGTTGCTGCTCGGGGCCGACCGCAACGCCGGGGGCCTCGTCGACGCCGGTGCCCTGTCCCGGTGGAAGTCGAAGGACGACCTCGACACCGCCATCGAGTCCCGGGCGGTGGCCGAGTCGATGGTGCGCATCCTCCCGTTCCTGCAGCTCGAACCGGTCATCCGCATGTTCGAGATCGTCGAATGACCAGGTCCGGCGGCGCCGCGGTCGTCATCCCCATCCGCAGCTTCGAGGCCGGCAAGTCCCGCCTCGGCGTCCGCCTCGACCCCGTCCGCCGGGCCGATCTCCTCCAGGCGATGGCCGAGAACGTCGTTGCCGCCGCCGGGCCGATGCCGGTGGCGGTGGTGTCCGGCGCCGGCGAGGTGCGCCGCTGGGCGACGGCGCTGGGCCTGACCGTCGTCGACGACCCCGGCACGCTCAACCTGGCGGCGGCGGCCGGGCTCGGCTGGGCGGCGGTCGCCGGCTTCGACCGCGTCGTCGTGGCCCACGCCGACCTGCCGCTGGCCACCACCCTCGCTCCGGTGGCGGCGGACGGGCGCCGCCCGGTGGTCACCGCCGTCCCCTGCCATCGCGACGACGGCACACCGGTGCTCTCGCTGCCGACGACCGCCACCGGCTTCGTCTTCGCCTACGGCCCCGGTTCCTTCCGCCGCCATGCCGCTGCGGCCCGGGTCGCCGGGCTGGCCTTCCGGGTCCGACGGGACCGGGGTCTCGGACGCGACGTCGACGCCCCTGAGGACCTCCTCGGGCTCCCGCTGCCCGTCAGCGGCGCAGGACGGCTCCGCGCCCTCCTCGGCGCATGACGTCGGGATCGGCCGAGCCGCCGGTCGCCAGCTACCTTGCTCCCCCCGCCGACGGCGCCATCGCCGTCGACCTGCCCGTCCCCGGCCGGGCCCTGGCCGTCGGTGCCCATCCCGACGACATCGACTTCGGCTGCGGCGGCACGCTGGCCAAGTGGGCGGCCGCCGGCTGCACCGTCAGCGAGCTCGTCCTCACCGACGGGTCGAAGGGCTCGTGGGATCCCACCGCCGATCGGGCGGCGCTCGTCGCCCTCCGGCGGGAGGAGCAGCGGGCCGCCGCCGCCGCTCTCGGCGCCGGCGAGGTCGTGTTCCTCGACCACGTCGACGGAGAGTTGCACAGCGGCCTGGCCGAGCGGGCTGAGGTGTGCCGGGTGATCCGGGAGATCCGGCCCGACGTCGTCCTGGGCCACGACCCCTGGAAGCGCTACCGCCTCCATCCGGACCACCGCCACGCCGGCCACCTGGTGGTCGAGGGGATCGTGGCCGCCCGCGACCCCCACTTCTTCCCCGAGCAGGGCCTGCCGCCGCACCGGCCGAAGGCGCTGCTGCTGTGGGAGGCCGACGTCGTGGACCACGTCGAGAGCATCGACGGCTTCCTGCCGGCCAAGCTGGCCGCCCTCCTCGCCCACCGGACCCAGTGGCGCAGCACGATGGGGATCGACGCCGATCAGAAGGCTGAGGAGGAGGTCTTCGCCGACCGCATCCGCGACCGTGCTGTCGAGGCCGGTGCGGTGGCCGGCCTGGCGCTGGCCGAGGCCTTCAAGCGGATCGACCGGCTCTGACAACGCGTCGAGCGGCGCCCCCCGAGGGACGCCGCTCGACGAAGAAGAGGCTGGTCAGCGCTTGGCGGCCCGAGCGGCGGGAGCCTTCTTGGCCGCGGTCTTCGCCGGAGCCTTGGTGGCCTTGGCCGGAGCGGCCTTGGCGGGAGCCTTGCGGGCCGGAGCCTTGGTGGCCGCCTTCGCCGCGGTCTTGGCCGGAGCCTTGGTCGCCCTGGCCGGGGCCTTCGCCGCCGCCGTGCCGCGCTTGGCGGCCACGATGTCCTTGAAGGTGGCGCCGACGGTGAACTTCACACCCTTGCCGGCGGGGACCTTGACGGCCGCGCCGGTGCGGGGGTTCCGGGCCGTGCGGGCCTTGCGCTGGGTCTGGCTCCAGCCGCCGAACCCGGGGAGGGAGACCTTCTCGCCCTTCTTCACGGACTGCTGCACGTTTTCGATGAAAGCGCCGATGACCTTCTCGACCTCTCGCTTGCCCAAAGCGGTGTCAGAAACGATCTTGTCCACCAGCTGGGACTTGTTCACACCGACCTCCCGAGTTAACGGCTGCTTCAACGTGGAATCAGAACCTACAAACGCGGGTTCGTCAAGCACCATTTTCGAGGCAGGGCAAGGAGATGAGGCCCCTTACCGACGAGAAACCCTTATGGCACAAGCGTTTCTCGCTACCGCGGCCGTCACCGGGAAATGTCCGAAAAGTTCCGTCCGGGCCGCTCCAGGACCCTTGTGGGACAAGGAAAGTGGGCCGCCGGGAGACCGGAATCCCCGACAGGGCAACGTTCCGGCCGGTCAGGCGGCGGCCTTCCACAGGCGTCCGAGCCGGTGCGTGAGCCCCGACGGCTTCTCGGCGTAGAGCCGGCGTCCGAGGGTCATCGCCTCCCGCCGGTGGTCGGCCCGCCGGGCGTCGACGCGCCGGAGGAGCGCCTCCCTGGTCGCCGGAAAGAGCACCGATTGGGTCTCCACCCGTTCCCGGAGGACGGCGAGGTCGTGGTCGGCGCCGAGAACGTCCCCGAGGGTGTCGGCCGTGCCCTCCATGGCGTCGAGGACGTCGGGCCAGACCTGGCGCAGCAGGCCGAACTGGTGACGAAGGTACTTCACCTGCTTGCGCCATTCGTGGAAGGCCTCGGCGCTTTCGCCGGCCTCGGCTTCGCCCATCGCCTTCCGGCCGGCGCGGGTCACCGCCTTCAGCCCCTCGTCGAGGCTGCTCCAGCCGTTGTCCCGCAGGGGCCAGCGCGCCACCCGGGCCAGCACGCGTTCGTATTCGTCGGCCGACCGGAGGGCCGTGTGATGTTCGGCCTGGCGGTTCTGGAGCATGCGGTGCTCCCGGAGCAGCAGGGCCCTCAGCGCCGCCACCGACGCGGGATTCACGTCCTCGTCGGGCGGGGCCGCCAAGCCGTCGAGCGCCTCGACGAGGACCCGGGCGTCGCGCACCGGGCTCAGCCGTCGGGCGGCGGCACGCAACGCCCGGTTGTCCCGGCGGTACACCTTCTCGCCGAGCTCGGGGCGCACCAGGCGGAGCAGCGCCCGCACCTTCTTCGTGCGCTTGCGGGCGTCGTGGGTCGCCTCGTCGGGATCGAGGCCGGCCTGGCCCGTCAGGGCCTCCACGGTCTTCCGCAACTGCTTCCCGGCCGCTTTTCTGACCGTCTTCGAAATCGGCTTGGCGGGGTCGAGTGTGAACGTCATGAGGACGCGATACCCGCCGCCGCCGACGTTTATCGCCCGGCAGGCACGCCCTCGGCCGCACCCCGTTGTGCCACCACGAAAAGGGCCAGCAGGGACGGGACGACCAGCACGGCGCCGGCGGCCAGCGACCACAGCACCGCCCGCAGGATGACCGGGTCGGCCGCCGCCTGGCGGATCGTGAGGTCGCCCTCCAGCAGGTAGGGGTACGGCCCGGCCGCCCAGCCCCAGAGGACGGCCGTGACGGCGGCGGCGGCCGCCAGCCGGGCGGCCACGAAGCGCCACTGCCAGACGGAGGCCAGCGAGACGAGGCCCGCCACCGCCGACAGCGCCACGAGGGGCCGGCCCCGGCCGGTGAGCCCGGAGAACAACGCCGGGGCATCGGCGTGGAGCACGGCGATGCCGCTCAGTACGACCGCCCCGGCCACGATGCCCGAGGCCAGCGCCCGCCGCCGGAACGCCGCCACCAGCTCCCCGTCGCCGGCCCGGCGGGCGTCGGCGGTGAGGTAGACGGCGGCCAGGTAGGCGCAGACCACCACGGCCAGGACGCCGCCCAGCATCGATGTCGGATTGACGAAGCTGCGGACTGGATGGGCCCGGGCGATCCCGGCCGGGACCCGGCCCGACGCCACCGCCCCGGCCACCGCCCCGAGGAAGAACGGCGTGATCACCGACGAGGCGGCAAAGGTGGCACCGAAGAGCCGCTGGAGCGGTACGCCGCTCACCGCCTTGCGGAAGGCGAAGCCGGCGCCCCGCAGGATCACGCCGACGGCCACCAGGGTGAGCGGCACGTAGAGGCTGGAGGCGATCGCGGCGAAGGCCTCCGGGAAGCCCGTCCACAGGACCACCAGCACGAAGATCAGCCAGACGTGGTTGGCCTCCCACACCGGCCCGATAGCGTGCTCGATCAGCCGCCGCTGGGCGGAGCCGCGCTCGGGCCCGCCGGCGATCAGGTCCCAGAAGCCGGCGCCGAAGTCCGCCCCGCCGAACAGGGCGTAGGCGGTGACGCCGATCCACATCAGAGCCAGCAACGCCTGGGCCGTCGTCACCGCCCGGACTCCTCCTGCGGCGCTCCGGTGGCGAGCCGGCGGAGGACGAACACGGTCCCCCAGGTGAGCAGGCCGTAGACCACGACGAGCGAGTACAGGCCGATCCGGATGTGCGGCGCCGTCGTCACCGCCTCCGAGACCCGCATCACCCGCCAGACGATCCACGGCTGGCGGCCAACCTCGGTCACGACCCAGCCCGCCTCCAGCGCCACGGGGGCGGCGAAGCCGGCCGCCACCGCCCCCCGGTGGAACCAGGCCGAGGCGGGCGGTCCCCGCCGCTTCCGCCAGACCAGGGCGAACCAGAGGCCGAGAGCCAGCAGCCCGAACCCGAGCGCCACCATCACCTCGAAGGCGTTGCGGACGACGGCCACCGGCGGCCGGTCGGCCGGCGCGACCTCGTCGAGGCCGTGGACGAGGGCGTCGGGGTCGTGGTGGGCCAGGAGCGACAGTCCGTTCGGCACCCGCAGGCCGAAGTGCACCCGGTCACCGGCGTACACACCCCCGACGGTCAGCGGCGCGCCCCGCTCCGTTGTCTGCAGGCCCTCGAGGGCGGCGAACTTCACCGGCTGGCGCTGGGCCAGGAAGCGGGCGGCCCAGTCCCCCACCCCGATCTGGATCGGCGTCACCACCACCGCCAGCGTGAACGGCACCGCGAACCCCAGCCGGTGGTAGCGGTCGCGCCGTCCCCGCAGCCACCCGGCGGCGTAGACGGCGGCCACCCCGAAGCCGGCCACCATCAGGGCGGCCAGGATCATGTGGGTCGTCTGCACCGGCATGGCCCGGTTGGTGATCGCCGCCCACGGATCGGGGTCGACCACGCGGCCGGCGGCATCGAGCCGGAACCCAGCGGGCTGGTTCATCCAGGCGTTGGCGGTGACCACGAACCAGGCCGAGGCCACACCGGCCACGACGATCGGGACGCCGGAGAGCAAATGGAGCTTCGGCGAGAGGCGGTCCCAGCCGTAGAGGTAAAGGCCGACGAAGATGGCCTCGACGAAGAAGGCGATGCCCTCCATGGCGAAGGGCAGACCGACGACCTCGCCGAAGCGGCCCATGAACCGCGGCCAGAGGATGCCGAGCTCGAACGACAGGATCGTGCCCGAGACGGCGCCGATGGCGAAGAGGACGCCGAGGGCCTTGGCCCAAGATCGGGCCAGAGCCGTGTAGACGGCGTCGCCCGTCCGCATCGCCCGCCACTCGGCCAACAGCACGATGAGCGGGAATCCGACCCCGTAGCAGGCCAGCACGATGTGCCAGCCGAGCGAGAGGGCCATCTGCGACCGGGCGGCCACGAGATCGGGCATCCGCCGGCGACGCTAGTCGTTGCCGCCGGCGGATCCCCTCAACCGCTCAACCGAGCAGGTGCTGCACCAGCCAGTCGCGGGCCGCCCCGGAGGACAGCTCGAAGTCGGGCCCGGTGTAGGCGCCGAAGTGGCCGCCCGGCAGCACGACGAGCTTCTTCGGTTCCAACGCCTGCTGGTAGGCGGCCAGCGCCAGATCGGCCGGGGTGAGGACGTCGCTCGCCGCCACCACCATCAGCAGCGGCGTCGGCGCGATCCGGTCGATGTAGGTGGCCGGCTCGTACTCCATGAGCATCTCGAGCGTCCGCAGGGTGACGGCGTTCTCCCACGACGGCGCCCGGGTCTTCCCAGTCTCGGTGAACCACTGCCAGGAGTCGGGCGTCGGCAGCGCCGAGGGCGCCATCGGGTCCTCGGCCACCACGGGGATCATTCCCGGCTCCTTGCCGGCGTAGCGGGCCTCCCGGTCGGCGTCGAGCTGGGCCCGCACCATCGGCAGGAAGTCGCTGCGGACCAGCCGCTGCACGTTCTTGAACCCGCTGATGAGAGGCACCTGCGCCACGACCGCCTTGATCCGCTTGTCGATGGCACCGAGGACGAGGGCATGCCCGCCGCTGTAGCTGGAGCCCCACACGGCGATCCGCTCCCGGTCGATCCCGGGCATCGACTGGAGGTGGGTGATGGCGTGGCGGTAGTCCCGGACCTGGGCCCAGGGGTCGATCTCGTAGCGGGGCTCGCCGTCGCTGGCGCCGAAGTTGCGGTTGTCGAACACGAGGGCCGCCAGGCCGGCTGCGGCGAAGACCTCGGCAAAGGAGTCGAGGTACATCTCCTTGGTGGCCGAGAAGCCGTGGGCCATCACCACCCCGGGGACGGGCCCGTCCCCCTGGGGCCGGTACAACCAGCCCCGCAGCGTCGTTCCCTCGGCGTTGAACTCCACGTCGGTGCGGTTCATCGCTCCCCCTTTTGCGATCGGTGCCTGGCCGAATGGGTAGCGTACGTTCCATGGCCGACGAGCGCATCAGCTGGTTCCCCGTCCTCGACGACGACGAGCTCGACGAGCCGGAGCGGAAGCTTTTCGCCAAGGCGACCGAGGTGATCGGCTTCGTCCCCAACGTGTTCCGCACCTACGCCTGGCGGCCGGAGCGGTTCCGGGCCTGGTTCGCCCATTTCAAGACCGTGATGGAGGGCACCGACGACCTCTCGTCCCGGGAGCGGGAGATGATCTCCGTGGCCGTCTCGATGGCCAACGGCTGCCTCTACTGCCTCGTGGCCCATGGCGCCGCCCTGCGGGAGGCCAGCGACGACAAGGTCGAGGCCGATCGGATCACGCTCGACTACCGCCGGGCCGACCTGACCGGCCGGGAACGGGCCATGCTCGATTACGCCGTCAAGGTCACGACGAACCCCGGCGAGTGCGCCGAGGCCGATATCGAGGCGCTGCGGGCCGAGGGCTTCACCGATGAGGCGATCTGGGACATCGCCGAGGTGGCGTCGATGTACAACTTCACCAACCGCCTGGCCATGGCCACCGGGATGATGCCCAACCGGGAGTACCACGCCCTGGCCCGCTGAGCGGGCCGGGGCGTCGGCAGCTCAGTCGGCGCCGGCGTCGCAGGCTCTCGCCCGGGCGACCCGCAGGGCCTGGTCGCGGCCCTCGAGGAGCAGGCGGCGGATCGGCGCCGGGACCGGATCCGTCCGGGCGAGGAAGCTGTCCGTCATCGTCACGGCACCGTCGCCCACCGGATACAGCATCTCGGTGAACGACATGCCGACGTCAGGGCCGCGGCGCTCCCAGATCGGCAGCAGGGCGTCGAAGTACGGCGCCGTCCAGGCCTGGAGCAGGGGCTCCTGGTCGGGCTGGCGGAACCCGCCCATGACCGCCCGCATCACGGCCAGCGGCAGATCGCCGTCGACCAGCGCGCTCCACGCCTCGGCCTTGGGGCCCTCGTGGGGCTGGGCGGCCCGGGCGGCGGCGGCGTGGCGGGCGCCGGCGTCGGTGGCGTCCCGCTCCGCTTCGGCGGCGATGATCGCCGGGGCGTCGGGGACGCCGGCCGTGGCCAGGGACCGCACCAGGGCCCAGCGCAGCTCGGTGTCGACGGCGAGACCGCCGACACCGTCGATCGCCCGGTCGTCGAGCAGACCCCGCACCAGCGCCAGGTGGTCGTCGCCCCGGGCGGCGGCGGCGAAGGCCCGGGCGTAGGCCAGCTGGACGTCGCTGCCGGGCTCGGCGGCCCGGAGGCCGGCCAGGGCGTCGTCGGCCAGCCGCCGGCGGGCCGGTTCCCGGTTGGCGGGGTCGCCGAAGACGACGGCCGCCGACTCGGCGTTGCGCAGGAGCCCGGCCACGACGGCGATCTGGTCCTCCCCGCCGAGGTTGGCGAGGACGAGGGCGAGGTATCTCCGGGCGGGAAGTTCGGCGTCGCGCAGCATGTCCCACGCCGCCGACCAGCACAGGCCCCGGGCCAGCGGGTCGTCGAGGGTGCCCAGGCTCTCGGTGACCGTGGCCAGCGAGCGGGGGTCGAGGCGGATCTTGGTGTAGGCGAGGTCGCCGTCGTTGAGCAGGACGAGGTCCGGGACGGCCATGCCGACGATCTCGTCCACGGCCGTCCGGTGGCCCTCGACGTCGAGCTCCACCCTCGTCCGGCGCCGCAGGCGGCGTTCGCCGTCGTAGTCGTAGAGCCCGACGGCCATCCGGTGGGACCGCAGCGTGGGGTGCTCGGGTACGGCCTCCTGCTCGACGGCGAAGCCGGCGAAGACATCGCCACCGTCGGACGGACCGGCCTCGATCGACGCCCGCATCGTGTTGACGCCGGTCGTCTCCAGCCACTGTTGCGCCCACCGGCCGAGATCCCTCCCCGACGCCTCCTCCAGGGCGGCGAGGAAGTCGGCCAGCGTGGTGTTCCCCCAGGCGTGGCGGGCGAAGTAGGCCCGCACGCCGTCGAGGAACTCCTTCTGGCCCACCCAGGCGACGAGCTGGCGGAGCACCGACGCCCCCTTGGCGTAGGTGATGCCGTCGAAGTTCGTCTTCATCGTCTCGATGTCGGGGGCGTCGGCCACGATCGGGTGCGTCGAGGGCAGCTGGTCCTGCCGGTAGGCCCAGGTCTTCCAGTTGCTGGCGAAGGTCGTCCAGGCGGACCGGAAGCGCGTGGCCTCGACCAGCCCGAGGTAGGAGGCGAAGGTGGCGAAGCTCTCGTTCAGCCACAGGTCGTCCCACCACCGCATGGTGACCAGGTCGCCGAACCACATGTGGGCCATCTCGTGGAGGATCGTGTCGGCCCGGCCCTCCCGCTCCGCCTCCGTCACCTTGGAGCGGAAGAGGTGGCGCTCGGAGAACGTGACGCAGCCGGCGTTCTCCATGGCCCCGAAGTTGAACTCCGGCACGAAGAGCTGGTCATACTTCCCGAAGGCGTAGGGCTGACCGAAGGCGTCCTCGAAGAAATCGAAGCCGGCGGCGGTGACATCGAAGATCTCGTCGGCGTCGAGGTATCGGGCCAGCGACTGCCGGCAGTACAACCCCATCGCGATGTCGCGATGGCCGCGGTGGACGGAGTGGTACGGCCCGGCCACCAGCGCGGTGACGTACGTCGACATCTTCTCGGTGGTGGCGAAGCGCCACCGCCCGGCGGTGCCGGCGTCGGGGCGGTCGGTCACCGCACCGTTGGACACGACCTCCCATCCCGCCGGCGCCTCGACCTCGAAGGCGAACGTCGCCTTCAGGTCGGGCTGGTCGAAACAGGGGAAGACCCGGTGGGCGTCGAACGGCTCGAACTGGGTGTGGAGGTAGACCTGGCCGTCGACGGGGTCGACGAAGCGGTGCAGCCCGACGCCGGTGTGCTCGTAGGCGTGGTCGGCCACGACGACGATCTCGTTCTCGGCCGCCAGGCCGCCGACCGCCAGGCGCCCGGCGGCGGGGTCGAACGCGCCGGCCGGAACGGCCGTGCCGTTGAGCGTGGCCGACTCGACCCGTACGGCGGTGACGTCGAGGAACGTCTCAGCGCCCGGCTCGAGGGACCGGCATCGCAGGCGGGTCTCGCTGCGGAACGTCTCGTCACCGGTCAGATCGAGCGAGATGTCGTAGTGGAGGACGTCGAGGAGGCGGGCCCGCTCGGCCGCCTCGGAGCGCAGAAGGTTGTTCTCGGCCACGGTTCAGCGAGGCTAGCCGCCGTTCGTAGACTGCCCGGCGTGGAACTGGCCGGGAAGGTGGCGGTGGTGACGGGCGGGGCGTCGGGGATCGGGCGGGGTCTGTGCCGCCGCTTCGCCGCCGAGGGGGCGTCGGTGGTGGTGTCCGACATCGATGCCCCGGGGGCGTCGGTCGTGGCCCAGGAGGTCGGCGGCCTGGCCGTCCCCGGCGACATGTCGGTGGAGGCGGACGTCACCGGCCTGGTCGAAGCCGCCCGGCTGAGCTTCGACCGCATCGACCTCTTCTGCGCCAACGCCGGCATCCTCTGGGGGGTCGAGCCCGACGACCGGTCCGACGACATCGGGCCCGACGCCCCCGACGAGGCCTGGGAACGGATGTGGCGCGTCAACGTCATGTCCCACGTCCTCGCCGCCAGGCACGTCGTGCCGCAGATGCTGGAGCAGGGCGGCGGGCACCTCCTCGTCACCGCCTCGGCCGCCGGGCTCCTCACCGTGCTCGGCAACGCCCCCTACGCCGTCACCAAGCACGCCGCCGTCGCCTTCGCCGAATGGCTGTCGATCACCTACGGCGACCGCGGCCTCGGCGTCTCCTGCCTCTGTCCCGAGCTCGTCCGCACCGGCATGCTGGCCGCCGCCGGCGAGGATCTGGGCGGCGCCGCCGCCGGGGCCGACGTCATCGAACCGGAGGACGTCGCCGCCGCCGTCGTCGACGGTTTGAGGGACGGGCGGTTCCTCATCCTCCCCCACCCCCGCGTCGGCGAATACTTCCAGCGCAAGGCCGGCGACTACGACCGCTGGCTGGCCGGGATGCGCCGGTTGCAGGCGGGGCAGAGCGCCGGCTGACCGGCGTCGACGCCCGCGCCCCTGGACGGGCGGCGTGCCTCCTCTCTACGGTGAGACCCGAGGAGGGAGCCATGGAGCACGGGGAAGAAGCGCGCGCCGATACCTACGCCTGGGACAACGGGTGGGCGGAGGCCCGACGCCGGCTGGAGCTGCTGGAGCACTGCTGGGATCCGGACACCCACGACGCCCTGCGGAAGGCCGGCATCAAGCCGGGCTGGCGGTGCCTGGAGGTCGGGGGCGGCGGCGGTTCGGTCGTCCGCTGGCTCTGCGACACCGTCGGGCCGCAGGGCTCGGTCGTTACGATCGACATCGACACCCGGTTCCTCGAACCCATCGACGCCCCGAACCTGGAGGTCATCCGGGGCGACGCCGCCACCGACGGCCTTCCCGACGGTCCGTTCGACCTCGTCCACACCCGGGCCGTCCTCATGCACATCCCGGCCCGGGACCGGCTCGTTGCGGAGCTGGCGGCGCGCCTCCACCCGGGTGGCGTGATCGTCCTCGAGGAGTGCGACTTCCACTCCTTCGAGCTGTCGGAGGCGTCGGTCTATCGCGACTACGTCCTCCACTTCGCCGAGATCATGCACCGGACCGGCCGCATGGAGACCCGCTGGGCCCGGGGGGTGCCGGCCCGCCTCGCCCGACTCGGCCTGACCGACGTGCACAGCCGGGTCGTCACCACGATCTTTCCGGGCGGCTCGCCGGAGGCGGAGTTCTTCCGACTCTCGTTCGAGCAGACCCGCGATGTCGTCCTCACCAACGGCATGGCGAAGGAGGAGCACGAGGCGGCGATGGAGCTGCTCGATGACGATCGCCATTGGTTGCCGGCCCCGGGCATGGTCGTCACCACCGCTCGCCTCGGCTGACATCGCGCTCGATCGCTCGATGAGGCCGCCGCTTTAGGGGTTATACGCCGCGTCTAAATAGCCAGTATGGATCCCGCTCGACGGCCACCCTGAACGGTGACTGTGTGGACGCCGCCACGTCCCGCGGTCACGTCCCTTGCTGGCCCTGGTAGGCGACTGTTAAGTTTCCAACCGGGCAGTCGGAGAACAGCGTCGGGGTCGGTCCTTGTGTGGAAGGGGCCGGTC
>JAICYE010000399.1 GCA_025934385.1 Acidimicrobiia bacterium
CTGCACCGCCGCCCGGGCCTGCACGCGTGCGAGCACGTCGTCCACTCTCCGCCTCCTCGGCTTGGGCGTTCCTGCGCAACGACAGGTTGCGGAAGAACGCCGGTCTGCTGATGCGGGGGAAGTGGGCCGGCTTCGGCGTTCCTGCGCAACGACAGGTGTTGCGGAAGAACGCCGGTCTGTGGGGGCGAGGCCTCCGCGCCGGCGAGGGCGGAGGGTAGACGCCGGCGGGCGGCCGGCGCCGGCGAATTACGCCGGGACTCGTGAGGACGGGCAGATGTCGTTGAGCAGGCAGTCGCCGCACTTCGGGCGGCGGGCGACGCAGATCTTGCGGCCGTGGAGGATCAGGCGGAGCGAAAAGCCGCCCCACTCCTTCGGCGGCAGGAGGGCGCCGAGCTCGTGCTCGACCTTGACCGGGTCGTCGGACGCCGTCAGGCCGAGCAGGCGGCTGATGCGGCCGACGTGGGTGTCGACGGGGAGGCCGGGGAGGTCGAAGGCCACCGAGCGGATGACGTTGCCGGTCTTGCGGCCGACGCCGGGCAGCGTGACGAGGTCCTCCAGCGCCGTCGGCACCTCACCGCCGAAGCGCTCCTCGAGCGCCTGCGCCAGGCCGAGAAGGCTCTTGGCCTTGTTGCGGTAGAAGCCGGTGGTGAAGATCACCGACTCCAGCTCCTCCGGGTCGGCCTTGGCCAGGTCGGCCGGCGTCGGCCAGCGGCGGAAGACCTCGGGCGTGGCCATGTTCACCCGCTCGTCGGTCGTCTGGGCCGACAGCACCGTGGCCACGATCAGCTCGTAGGCGTTGACGTGGACGAGGGCGCACTCCGCCGGGTACTCCTCGGCCAGCCGCCGGGCGACCTCCCGGGCCCGGCCCTTGATCGTGCGCGGTTTCCCCACCCAGTCGAATCTACCGGCAGGCGAATCTACCGGCGGGCGTTGGGCGCAGGGCAGGGCTGGCCCGCGGCCCGGGCGGCGAGCTCCAGCACCGCCTCGACCAGCACCGGGACGCCGACCCCGGGCAGAAAATGGCCGGCGCCGGGTACGACGCGCCGTTCCGCTCCCGGGATGCCGGCGGCCAGCCCAAGGGCCGACCCGGCGGATACGAGCCGGTCACGGTCGCCGGTCACCACCACGGTCGGCACCCGCACCTGGCCCACCCGCCGCACCACACCCGGCCACTCCGCCACCAGCGCCCGCTGCTCCGTCATGAAGCTGTCGAGGGCCGCCGGACTCAGGCAGTCGGCGGCGAAGCGCCGGAACTGATCGGGTTCCAACCCCTTCATGCGCCGGCCGACGAAGCGTTCGACCCCCCGCCGGCCGAGTACCCTGCGGGTCAGCGTCAGCCCGCCGGCGCAGGCCGCCCGCCCGACCACCGGCAGCCCCAGGAACCGGTCGGCCACCGTCGGCTCCCCGGGCCCGATCGAGGCCGCCAGGACCAGCCCGGCGACCCGTTCGGGATGCTGAAGGGCCAGCTCCACGGCCACGCCGCCGCCCCAGCTGAAGCCGAGCACGACGGCCCGCTCGACGCCCTCGCGGTCCAGCACCGCCACGGCGTCATCGGCGCCGACGGCGAATCCGGCGGCCGGCTCCCCGGTCCGGCTGCCCCATCCCGGGCGGTCGGGGGCCAGCAGCCGACAGGCGCCGTCGAGTGCCCGGGCGAGCCCGTCGAAGTCGCGGCCCGACCCCGGCTGGCCGTGGAGGGCGAGGACGGGAAGCGGGGGGTCGCTCACATCGTCCAGCGTACCGGTGCCGTGCCGGACGTTTTGCCAGGCCAGGCGGCACAAAAGCCGCCTTCCGCTCCCACTGGCCGAATGTCTGTTGCGGGCGTATTGTGGCGTTATGCGTGTGTTTAATTGGGCGGCAGTGTTGCTGGTGGCAGCCGTTGTGGCGCCGATTCCGGCCGGCGCCGGCGGCGGGCCCGCCTCCGCCCCGCTGGCCCCGGCCGACGGGGCGCTGTTCGGCGCCTCGGTGGCCGCCGGGCCCAAACAAGCGCCCTACCAGCCGGTGACCGACCTCGAGACCAAGCTCGGCCGCAAGCTGGCCATCGACCGCTACGACCGCCCGTTCGGCGCCGCCTTCCCCGACGGGCGGGAGCAGTGGGACATCGGCGCCGGCCGCATCCCGATGATCTCCTGGGGGGCGGTGGCCACCGGTGAGATCAACCGGGGCAACTGGGACACGCAGATCCGCCTGCGGGCCCGGGCCGTCCGGAGCCTGAGCCAGCCCGTCCTCATCAACTGGTTCGCCGACCCGGCCAACCCCAAGAACCAGCCGGTGGCGGGCGACGCCGCCGCCTACCTGGCCGCCTGGCGGCGCATCCGGCGACTCTTCACCGAGGAGCAGGCCACCAACGCCGTCTGGGTGTGGTGCGTCGACGCCTCCGACTTCGCCGGCCCCACGGCCGACGCCTGGTACCCCGGCGACGACTCCGTCGACTGGACGTGCGCCGACGGCTACAACCCCCGCAACCCCGCTCGGCCCGACAGCGTGGCCCAGAGCTTCGAGCAGCTCTTCGCGCCGTTCCACGACTGGGGCATGCACCACGACAAGCCGATGATGGTCGGCCGCTACGGGACGGTGGAGGACGGGCCGGGCGCCAAGGCGGGCTGGGTCGACGCCGCCCGCGCTGCGCTGAAGGACCGCCTCTCGGGCATCGACGCCGTGGTCTACGACTCGACCCAGGCGCCGCCGCCCACGCCCGACGGCGCCGGCGACGACTGGCGGATGGACAGCTCCGACGACTCCATGGCCGCCTTCGCCGCCATGGCCGGCGATGACTGGTTCAAGCCGGCGGTGGAGACCACGCTGCCCGACACGGCCATCGACTCCGGCCCGGCCAAGACGGTGCCGAGCCACGACGCCAGCTTCGCCTTCTCCGCCTCGGGCCACGCCAACGGCTTCGAGTGCCATGTCGACCGGGCGCCGTGGCGGGCCTGCTCCTCGCCCGACACCGTCACCGGCCTGCCGGACGGGCGCCACGGCTATGAGGTCCGGGCGATCGGCATGGCCGGCCGGCCCGACCCCACGCCGGCCCGGTGGGACTGGACCATCGACACCACCGGGCCCGAGGTGACCGCCACGTCGCC
>JAICYE010000396.1 GCA_025934385.1 Acidimicrobiia bacterium
CCGACATCGCACCGGCGTACGACCACATCACCTCCGCCATCGGCGCCGCCATGATCGCCATGTACGGCACCGCCATGCTCTGCTACGTCACCCCGAAGGAGCACCTCGGGCTGCCCGACCGGGACGACGTCAAGGCCGGCGTCATCGCCTACAAGATCGCCGCCCACGCCGCCGATCTGGCCAAGGGCCACCCCGGCGCCCAGGACTGGGACGACGCCCTCTCCAAGGCCCGCTTCGAGTTCCGCTGGGCCGACCAGTTCGAACTCTCCCTCGACCCGGAGACGGCCCGGTCGTACCACGACGAGACGCTCCCGGCCGAGGGGGCGAAGACGGCGCACTTCTGCTCGATGTGCGGGCCGAAGTTCTGCTCGATGCGCATCACGGCCGACGTGCGGGCCTACGCCGAGGAGCACGGTCTCAGCCCGGAGACGGCGGTGGAGATCGGCCTCAAGGAGAAGGCGGCCGAGTTCGTCGACCAGGGGAGCAAGGTCTACGTGGCGCTGGAATAGCCCGACGGGCGTCGCGGCATCAGCCGCCGGACAGGAGCGTCCAGAGCCGGTCGGCGATGCGGGCGAGGGCGATCAGCTGGCCCCGCTCCCGTTCCCGCAGGGCGTAGCCGCTGCGGCTGGTCAGGAGCACGGCCCGGTGGCCGCCCAGCGGGGCGGCGGCGAGGTCCTCGGGCCCGGCGGCGCCGCTGGCCACCAGCGGGGAGGCGGCCACGCCGAGGGCCAGAGCCTCGAGATGGTCGGCGCCGGGGGCGTCGCCGGCGGTGGCGGCCACCGTCGCCCGCTGGCCGTCGGCGCCGTTACCGCCGACGTGCCCCTCCTCGGGGCCGACGTCCACGACCAGGGCGGCCCACTCGGCCAGGAACTCCCGGCGGACCTGGTCGACGAGCACTTCGTGGAGCTCCTTCACGCCGGCGGCCTGGCACAGGCGGGTGGCCCCCTCCAGGGCGTCGAGGCGGGGGTCGGGGAAGTGGTTGACCACCCGCACCTCCTCGACCGAGGCGCCGTCGACCTCTTCGATCTCCCGCACCAGCATCGGCACGAGGTCGGCGTCGGCCAGGTTGACGGCGAACTCGTCGATGGCCACGCCGCCGTCGCACTCCAGGACGTCGACCCCGATGATGTCGCCCCGGACCGAACCGATCCGGGAGGCAACCTGGCCCAGGGCTCCCGGCCGGTCGGGCAGCCAGACCCGCACGAGGACGTGAGCGGTGGCCATTCCGGCACGTTACCGAGGCGGAGGCTCGTATGCTCCCCCGCACTGTGGCCACTTCCCATCGGTCGGAACGGGTCGGCGTCTTCGGGGGGACGTTCGACCCCGTCCACGTCGCCCATGTCGTGGCCGCCGTCGAGGCCCGGCGGGCGCTCGGGCTCGACCGGGTGGTGCTGGTCCCGGCCGGCGACCCCTGGCAGAAGCGGGGGAGCGTGGCCGCCCCGGCGAGGGACCGGCTGGCTTTGGTCCGGGCGGCGGTGGAGGGGATCGACGGCCTCGAGGTGTCGCCGCTGGAGGTCGAGCGGGACGGGCCGAGCTACACCTACCAGACGCTCGAGGCGCTGGCCGGGCCGGGGCGGCAACTGTTCCTCATCGTCGGCGCCGACGTGGCCGCCACGATGAAGACGTGGGTCGGTATCGAGCGGCTCCCGGGGCTGGCGACGCTGGTGGTGGTCGACCGGGCCGGCGACGGGTTGCCGGAGGACGGGCCTCCCGAGGCGGGCCCACCGGCGGAGGGGCTGCCGGAAGGCTGGCCGTGCCACCGGGTGGCGATCCCCCGGCTCGACGTGTCGTCGACCGACCTGCGGGCCCGGGCGGCCCGCGGTTGGCCGCTCGACGGGCTGGTGCCGCCGGGGGCCGTCCGGCTCATCGTCGAGCGGGGGCTCTACCGGGACTGACCCTCCGGTCTGGACGGCCCCGATAGACTGGCGGTCAGATGACGGCGATTTCAACAGGTTTGGCGTCGGGACCGGAGCCCGGCGCCTTTTTGCGTCCTGGCCCGTCGCCGTCCCCGAACCCCGAGGAGGGATCCCACGGAAGACGCCCGTAGTCGCAGCATCGTGGCCGCCCGGGCGGCGGCGGCGAAGAACGGAGCGGACACGCTCGTCCTCGATGTCGGGCCGATCATCGGCATCACCGAGGTGTTCGTGATCACCAGCGGCAGAAACGTGCGCCAGGTGCGCACGATCGCCGAGGAGATCGAGAAGAAGCTGAAGGAGGAGGGCCATCCCGGGCCCGCCCGCACCGAGGGCCTGCAGGACGCTTCCTGGGTGCTGCTCGACTACGGCGACTTCGTCGCCCACGTGTTCCTGGAGGAGACGAGGGCCTACTACAACCTCGACCGCCTCTGGGCCGACGCCCCCCGGCTGGCCTGGGAGGAGTCGGCGGCCGCGGTATCCTGAAGGGTGCACTGGGGGATAAAGCAGGGGAAACGGCCCAAAGTGTCGAAAGACGACAAAAGGGCCGGGCCTTGCGCCCCGGCTTTTCAGCGTTGTGGTCGACTGGGGGTGGCTCGTGCGGATTCGCCGAGTTTCAGGCGTCGTGATCCTGGCCATCGGGCTCGGGCTGGCCATGGGGCCGCCCGGTGCCGGGGCGGCCGACACCGCCCCGCCGCTCGTCACCACGCTCCAGAAGGTGGTCGACGGCGTCGGTGACATCGTCAACGGCGTCACCGCCGGCGTCTTCGACAACGGCCGGGCCGACATCACCGGGGCGTCGGTGGAATGGGCGGCGGGCTGGATCCGGATGAAGGTCCAGCTGAAGACCCCGACCGATCCGCTCAAGGACGCGGCCTGGAGCGACTCCGACGACATCGAGTGGGGCTTCGACACCAACAACGACGGCAAGGAGGACTACACCGTCGAGTTCGCCAGCGACAAGGGCGAGCTCTACGGCGCCGTCTTCGACTCCTCGAAGCCCGACGACACCTCCGTCTGCGACGCCGACTCGGCCAGCTTCTCGCCGCAGGACGGCTACACCCTCGTGATCGACCCGAAGTGCATCGGCAACCCCAAGAGCCTGTACTGGGCGGTGACGTCGTTCCTCAGCTCGAACCCGAAGGACGCCAACGCCCAGGTGGTCAGCGACCGGGTGCC